>JBFWWY010000009.1:0-15667 GCA_050245935.1 Phycisphaerae bacterium
CGACTTCCCGGAGCCGGACGGACCAACGAGTACGACGGGGGAGAGTTCGGGAAGTTCAATCCTGTTCGGCACGGCTATTCCACATTAGTGCTTTGCGGATTTCCTCAACCGTCACGGCAGCCCGTTGGCATCTGCCAAAATGCACAAGTTCCAGCGAGTGTTCACATGCGAGGTTGGCGAGGTGAAAGATCGTCTGCTCAGGGCACTCTTCGTACTTAGAGCGCCTAACAAAACCATTGATTTTGCCGGCGACCGCAGCGAAGCAATTTGATCACAGCAACGTGCAAATTTCCTTCTAATGTCTTCGACGTGGTCTCGCTCAACCTCCGTGAATTTTTCATAATTATGCTCATACTGAGTCAGTACGTAGATGCTATGCCAGAGAGCGCCCAACGAATCTCTCGTTTCTACCGTTTGAGAATAAACCGACTCAATGAGTTCCATTTGTTCGCCGCTATCCAAGAAAATATCCCACCTTTGCGGCCACTTCGGCCGCGACCGTCACGTCACGCTCAGCATAGATTTCCGCAGCCGCCAGTGTGCGTTGCCCCAACAGAATCTTTGCACATTCAATCCCGTCTTGTTTCCGCATCTGCGTGGCGAAGGAATGTCGCAATTGATGCGGGTGCCAACTCGGAATCATATCGAGCACAGCGCCCGCCGCCTGCGCCGCCTTCTACCGATCTGCGTTAGTACGCTCAAAAGCCCGCTTGATCGCGCGGCCGTAACTGGCAGGCGTATACCGATCGCCGGGGGATCGCTTCGGTTTGCGTTTTCGATTTGTGCCGCGTCGGTTGCCGCAGGTTCGCGGTGTCTTACGCGCCAATTCGGCCGCCCGTAGGCGTGTTTCTTCTGCATCCCGCGGATCAAACAAGTACCGATCGAGATCGGCACGCAGAAACGGCTTCACAACTTCCTGGGCACGCGGACCGAGATGCACAATCCGATCCGCGCCCCAGTGTTCCGTCTTATGCCGTGCGGGTCGATACTCCCAAAGTCTTCCGGTCATATCAATGTCGCCGGCCCGCATGATGCATACCTCGCCGGACCGCATACCGGTCAGCCGCTGCAATTCGATGATCGCCCACACTTGTTCGGATACATAGTCGCGAATCGCATCGACGTATGCATCGGGAACGGGACGAATCGGTTCAGTTTCGCGCGCGTCGGATCGTCCGCGCTTTAGGGGCGCAACTGCGGCAAGACCATGATAGACCGATGGTGGTACCCTTTCATTTTCCACGCCCCATTTAAATATTCGCCGCACGATGTTCGTGTACGTGTTCACCGTCGATCGTGTCAGCTTTTGACTGATGAACGATTGGCGGACTGCCTAGAGCTTACTTGGCTTAAATTCTGCAACGTCGAGTCTGCCGAATAAACTCTTCAAAGTCTTCGCGACAACCACAATTTTGTGATATTCGGCCGTAGAACAAGTTTCTTTGCGATAATACGTGCGCGCATGTTTGAGGAATGCCAGGATGAGCTGCGACACGGCGACCAATTCCCCGGGGTTCGAGAGCCGCCGCCCATGCGCGAGCCATTCAGCGATAAGTGCAACATACGCCGCACGGCTTGGTTTCGTGCCGTAGGTGCCCAAATAGAAATCTTTGCCGTCGATCGTCGTGACGGCCTGTCCGGTTCGTTTGTAGAGTCGATAGCTGGGGGTTCGCGGTTCGCTTGTTCGCATGGTGCGACGCTCCCGAAATCTGCGAAATCCGGTACGTACCGGGTTTCTGTCAGCTTCCAGCCGCGCCGTTTCACACAAACGGGTACGCATCAATCTAGCGTTCGGCAATACTTACAACAATGGGCGATGAGGGACTCGAACCCCCGACATCTTCCTTGTAAGGGAAGCGCTCTAGCCAACTGAGCTAATCGCCCGCCTGCAGTTCTGTCGAATCAGATGCCCAAGAGCCGCGCAAAGGACGCGCGCCCTCTAAAGCATCGGTGCATCGGTTCACAATCGGGTACTGTAGGCGATTATTGACCAATTTCAAGCGCTTGCACAATGACGTCGCGGGAAGAGTTTGGGGTCGCGCTCATCGTCTCATTTGAATCTGAGATTGGACATGCGTTGTCCGGGGTCTAAATCAACTTGCGATGGCGGTAGAATGGCCATTCCTGCTTGCCACGATTTTCTTGCGACGATTGTTGAGAAGCACGCACAGCGCTTATGAGTGTCTATGAATTCCGGGATCGCCACCGGTCGCCAGTCTTTGCGTTAAAGTTGACTCGCGCCAGCACGAGAATGCTCGCTGCCAATATCGTCGCAATTCCGATCCAGCCGTACCAGGGAATCACCGACAAGTATTCAATCAATGATGTCAAACCACACCTCCTGAAATTCGCGCCAGTTACAACCGTATTCGACGCTGCCACGGCGTTTATTCCCGGAATCTCCAGTTGAATATTTGCAGGAATTTGGAATGCCGTGAGTTCCCCCGTGCTCTCTTGAGATCATCAACAAGAAGAGTTCGGGCTGGAAACGTCTGAGCGTGGAATGAGCGTCTTGCCCGTACGATGTGGCGATCTTTCACCTGCAGTTCAACACGACCCGACAAATCACCTCGAACGCAAGGCATCTCACCCGTACCAATCGTAAGTAAAATGGCGAAGCGCTTCGCTTCAGCACGGGAAACGCCGCAATCGAGATTGCCACTTCCTACTGCATTTCAGCCCAATGTTTGATCGAGATTCAATCGCCGACATTGTCGCGAAGGTGCAGCCCTGTAAGCGTTCATGACTGGAGAAAAGCTGCTCAAAATGCCCAATAGGTGGGTGAACGAAGCGCATCATGGCTGGTTGCCGGAACGTCGGAGGCCGATTATGATTCCCGATTCGCCAACCGCCCGTAATTGGGGCGACGAGGCGGGGTGTAGCTCAGCCTGGCTAGAGCGCTGCGTTCGGGACGCAGAGGTCGCAGGTTCAAATCCTGTCACCCCGATTCACGTAACTATCGGCAATCGCAAGACTTAGAAAACCTGCCTGCGTAGGGTCGTGCGGCTCGGAAAACGGTAATTTACCGTTTCGGAGTTTATACCATGTCCCAATCAACCAAAACACCCTCCTATCGACTGCACTAGGCCACCGGCTACGGCATTGTCACACTCAACGGTCACTGCTTTTATCTGGAAGAATAAGGCACTGCCGAGAGCCGTACCCGATACGATCGGCTGATTGCCGAATGGCTTTCGTGCGGTCGCGCGCTTCCGGATCGCGACGCGACAATTTCAGAGGGCGAGCTTCTCACGCTCTCGAGCATTTCAAATCCACTCGTAGCGGCCGTGCCTCCGTGCCAGCCGTAGAATTCCAGTTTGCGTTCTACATCGGGTTGCCACGGTTCAACTGAAAACGCTCTATTTGCGATTTGCAAATTTGTATAACAGGCACGGCGACGACAAATGCGCTGAACTTTATCGAATCAAGGCGGCGATGCGTCCGTTGCGACGGTTGTCGGGCGCGACCCCGGCCGCAGAGTTCGGTCCGCCGGCGTTTAAGACCTCGGGGCTCGATCCGCTGGTGTGGAACGGCAATGACGGGATCATATCGTGGCACGCTTTCGGCGGTTCGCCCCCATTTCCGCCGATGTACGCCCCCACCGGTTTCGAGCGTATCCCATATCGACGAAGCAACATCCGATGCATTGCGGGCCGGCCATCCGCAGTTCGATTTCATGTCGCCAGTGTGCGATATGAATTGCAACGGAATTGTCAGCGTCAGTGATATTGCCGGGTTTGTCCTCGCGCACACCGATCCGACCGGCGACGCGAGCCACTTTCCGGTTTGCGACCTGAACAACGCCGACGCCAACAACGACGGCATCGTCAGCGTCAGTGATATAGGTGCGTTCGTCAATTTGCTCACAAGCGGTCGATGCCAAACGCACGATATGGGAGCCAGATACGCGCGGCAAAGCGACTCACAGAAGAACCGACGAGTTCGAGAAGCTATTTCTCGCGCGACTTCGCTGACACATCAGCGGTACACCAAAACATAGCACAAGGAGCAAACCGCTAAACGCATCATTGGTCACTCCGGCTTCCAGAACCGAAACCGCCGGCGGCGGGTCGACGCAGTCGCTTCCGCCGGAGGATTCCTCCACCGCGCTTTATTGATCCACCAATTCAAACGTCAAAGACCCCCAGAAGCTTTCATAGTCTGCGTCATCGCGCGCGGGCAGCGCGATCATGTGCGTGCATTCGACAAGCCACGGACCGGAATCCTCCAGCGAAAAGCGCACGCGCCCTGCCCCATTCGTTACAGCGTGTTGCGGCTTGTCGCGTTGCGATTTGGAAATCGCCGCAACGCGAACTCCGGCGAGCGGCTTGCCTTCGTAAAACACAGTGAAATGAGCCGGCGTCGAGCTCTTTTTCGCGTCAGAAGAAGTCAATTCAAAATTAGCAACAATCTCCAGCGGCAATCCGACCTGCTCGTCATGCAACTGTGCCCCCGACCACGCCGACGCATCGCGCGCGGATGGCGTTGCGTCCCGTTCGTTCGATTCTTCCGCGTGCGCGAAGATCAGCGCTTTGCAACAGCGCGAGTAGAGCTCTCGCGCCGTCGTCTGGGACTGCCCCTTCTCGGCGCGCACTTTGCGGATCGCTTCGAGCCCTTTCTCCGCCAGATACGACACACATTTCTCACCCGCCAACACACTCTACGAATGCTTGCTGTCGTAGATCAGGCTCGTCGTGCCGCGTGACGTCGGCGTAAAAACCCCCGCTGGGTCGGCGCCTTCATCGCCGAGAACATTGATGCCGCGCTCGCGTCCCGCGCCCGAATCGGCGGCGGCTTTTACCGGATTACGCTTCGCCACTCCCTGAGTCGGCAACGCGACAAACCGCTCGATTCTCGCGGCGTTCCGCACCACGGGTTCGCCGACAAAACCCTCTCCCACGCGCAGTTTCACGTCGACCTTTTCGCCAACACGCGGCTGAAACGTGGACGGCTCAATCCAGAACTCATGCGCTACGGCGACCGTGGAGATGGCAGAGGCCATAATGATGGAAACAAAACTTCGCGTCATCGCGCGGGATGCCAATCTCTCGTCCATAAAGTTGTTCCCTATTCAAAGTTCGCCAGAGTGACCGAAGCTCATCCCGAGAATCCGAAGAATGACGGGTGGAAACTACAGCTTTTGTGAAACTGCCCGCTCATGGTCGCCGCCCCATTGCCGCGCGGGAGAAAACAACGGGTCACGGCCACCCGTCGATGCTAAGGCTCCGCGTTTTCTGGGTATTGGAGGTCAATCTCGTCCGCAGAAATCCACCGCACCGCGCCATCCCGCCAATCGGGGATCGAGTTCCCCGCCGCCTTGTGCAGCCGCAGCACTGCCCGCGTGCCGCGCTGCAGCGCCGCCGCGATCTCGTCATCGTTCTGCATCAACTCCGCAACACTGGCATTGCGGCCGTTCGCGGGTCTTCTATCGCTCATGAATGCGCCGCCAATCTTCGCTCCGCAGGACGACGGGGTCGCGCGTCCCCGAACCCTTCGCGACCAGCCGCGGCCCCTCGGATGTGCCGTTGTTGTAGACGCGCCAATCGCTCACAAGCCCGCGATAGAGCGCGACGAAATTCTGAATGCTGCGGTCATACCGCCGACGAATCGTCGCGTCGGGAATGCTGTGTCCGCCCATCCGCACCCGCGCCCCGACCCGCGCGACCGCCAACTCCGGCGACGGCAGCCACAGATACACCAGATGCGTCGCGTAGCCGCGCGGATTGAGATCGTCCTGCAGCCAGACGGCGAGCGAGCGCCCCGCGAGCGTCGTTTCGAACGCGAAATCTTCTCCGCGCGCCGCCAACGCGTGCAGACGGTCGGCCATGATCTTCCGCGCCTGAAAAGCCGCCGCCTCCGGCGCGAACCCCGCCAGCCCGGTTGCAATCGTGTCGGCGTTGACGAACTGATCGACCTTCAGCACCCCATGCAGAAGGTCGCGCGCCGCGGTCGACTTCCCCGCGCCGTTCGGCCCGCAGAGAATGACAACAGATTTGGATGAGTCGGGCATGCCGCGCTCCCGATGTGGCGAAGTCCGAGCGTGGATCATACCACAGCGCAAAGGACTGTGGGTCCGGGGGCGCGGTCCGGGCACTGCGTATTTTGATCCGTACCCGAAAACGCGCGAGATTCAGCGAGTTGTCAGCTTTGATTTCTACGATGTTGAGGTATTTCACTCGCCCTTTTCGCGGCGAAGCGACCGTATGCGCTGGGTGTAGGGTCCAATAAGCCGCGAAACCTCACAAAAGGTAGCCGAAAATGAACACGAAAATGCTCGCACTCGCACTCGGGGCCGTACTTTCCATTTTCGCGGGGTGCGCCCCGCTCGCCCCCAGTGGCGACAACGGCCGGGCCGTCATTGTCGGCCAGATCGCCTCGAATTCGCAGACCGCGAAACTGCTCGCAGCCGCCCAGGCGAACGGCGATTGCCCCGAACTCCTCATCATGCTCGACGGCACACCCGTTACCGTCGAATTCGCCGAAGACTGCTCGTTCGTGATTACCGATATCGCGCCGGCGGCGCTTGTCGCGCTGCGCGTTGAGGTCGTTGATCTCGGCGTCGCCGGCACGGTCGAACTTGCCGACGTGCTCGCGGATGAGTTGATCGAGATTGTCGTAGAACCGACCGATGTTTCGTTGAGCGTTTCCGTCGAGCGCCGTCTGACGCCGGAGCCGGTGGACACGCTGCCGACCATCATTGACGGCAACAACGTCAGCATCCGCGCCCCCGCGGGCACGTTCGCCACCGGCCTGGAAGTCGACGGCAACAAGTTCACGCTCATCGGCGTCGCCGGTGACGATTGCGACGACACCGCCGGCTGGACGGTGATCGAGGGTGCGGTTGTCATCGACGGCAACAAAGCCACGCTGCAGAACATCTACTTCGCCGGCCCGGTCCAGCTCCGCGGCAACAAGCCGCTGTTCATCAACTGCTGCTTCGGCGACGGCTTCGAAGTCTTCGGCAACGGCAGCCGGTTTGCGGATGATGATGACGATGATGATTTTGGTGACGATGAGGACGACGATTAACGGAAGGTATCGCACGACTAAGTATTTGACTTCATCTGCAGGGGTTTGGTGGCACGGTCAAGCTGTACTCGGCTTGACCGTGGATTTAAGCGTCAGTCAAAAACAAAAATCACGGACAACGGCGTACCGTTGGCCGTGCCACCCGCCCGATTGGATGAAGAGCTACTCGTTAGTGATGCCCACTCAGCTGTATTAACGGATTCTGGCCAAACGCAAACTGACGGGGGCGGTTCAGAAAATCCCTGTAATTTTACAACGACATTCTTGTATTCCCTGTATTTTTGCGATAAAATGCTCTCATGACAACGAACATAGAAGCCAAAGCCATCCTCGCCGACGCCGAGAAGGGACTCCGTGACTTGATGCAACGCGAATTGCGTGATCACCGCTATTCTGAGATTGCCGAGCTGGCGCAGATTACTGAAACACTGAAGCGGCTCGCTAGTGGCCGCTCAGGCCCGGTCACACAAACCAGCAACGAATCAGTACGGACTGCGGTCAGCACCAACATCGTCTCGAAAAAGGAAAGTCCGAAGCGCGGCACCCTGAAAAAGTACCAATACCCGCGCTTTGAAAGAGACTGTGACAAGCTGGTCAAAGTGGGCTGGTCAAAAAAGGCGCGAGAAGAATATGAACATCGCGCGCCGAGGGGTGCTGTATTGGCCTTTGCCGAACACCTCGGGTCGATTATTCCGCCTGGCAGGACATTCGTCATCGAAGAACTAATTCCCGTCCACGATGTCTCCGGGGACGAGATTCCTAGTTACCAAGTTTATTTGACTTTGGCTTGGCTTCGGCAGGCAGGCGTGGTCGAGAAGAAAGGCCGTGACGGTTATACGAGAGTAGTTGATCCTCTTGACGGAAGCGTATTTGACGAACTGTGGGAAGAGCTCCCGGAGCGAAATTAAGGAGATCGGTGAATGGCAATACAGTCCGTTGAAGAGCTTTTCCACCGACTGATTTACGCTCATAAGAAAACAGAAATTGACATCATCCTTGACGAACTTGGTGATCGAAAAGAGGTAGGCCTCAATAACCAATTTGGGTCCTTAAAATGTAAGTGGGTGCCGTACGGCGGGCGGGACTCGAATGAGTCCACGATCGGTCTTGCGAGTAAAGCCGGACGCAGCCTCACTGAACGTATCACTAACGGTGAGGACGCGATGTTGGAGCTAGCTAAGTCTCAGCACGATGGCGAGTTACCGAAATCGCCACGGCGTGCCGCAGCAGATTGGTTTGGCCGAGCCGAAACTGGCCCCAAGTCTGGCTTATACAGCGTTGAAGACAAGGAGGGCGACCTTAGCCGGTCGTTATGCGTGGTTCTCTGCGACAGCGGTCTAAGCGGCGCTCCGACTGTGGACGTGGTGGACGCTGGCATAGGTCTCGCTCCCGAAGAAATGCCATCCACGATTCTTAGCCTTCAGCAGGGCAATAAAGTCAAGAAGCCATACCTAATTGGGGCGTTCGGCCAGGGAGGCTCATCAACGCTTGGATTTAGCAAATACGCGATCATTGTGTCGCGCCCTGTAGCATCACCCGATCGCGTGGGTTTCACGCTCGTTCGCTTAATCGATCCGGGAACAGACTACGACTTGGACGTGTACGCTTATCTTACAATTGAGGGCAACATCCCGTTCGTGAGGCGAAGCAAGAAAGACGCGCTCCCTCTTTACAAAAACACCAAGCTGAAGCGTCCGCCCGAGCTGCTTCACGGCACGTTGGTTCGTCATATCGGATTTGAGCTGTCGGGGTTGGACAAAGGGCTTGGTCCTGCACCTGGAAACCTATATCACTATCTACATCTGACGATGTTTGACCCGCTCATACCGTTTCGCGCAATTGACATCCGCGGCAACATCGCAAAAGACGAGCGGATTGGTGGGAGTCGCAACCGCCTTATGAAGCTCGTGGGCAAGGGTGAAGAGGATGACGGCGATTCTGGACGTACATCCGTGATTCATCATAAGGAGATGGAGGACATCGTCCCGCTGGGCAGCGAGGATTCGCACATCGGGGTGGAGTATTGGGTAATCGAGGCGAAGCGGACAACAAAGGGAGAGCTGCACTTGCGATCGAGCTCAAACGAGCTATTCGTACAACGTGGTTATCCCGTTATCGCCACGCTCAACGGTCAGAATCAGGGCGAGCTTCCTGCCAAGTTCATCAAAGACCTAGGCCTCGGCATGGTGTCACGCCACATCGTTGTCCATCTCGACACCAGTCGTTGTAACCGCCGCGTGCGTCGCGAACTATTCACGACTACGCGCGAGGGCTTTAAGGACGGGCCGCAGCTAAATGACGTCATGACAACGCTTGCGAGAATGTTAAGTGAAGACGAACGGCTCAAAGAGATCGAGCAGGCGCTGGCGGATCGCCTAGTAAACCGCGAAAACCAAGCCACAAACGACAAGGTAAAAAAACAAATTACGCGACTGCTCCGCGACGCGGGGTTCACGAATACTGCCGATGGTGAGTCCGAAGACCTCGGTGGGGAGCAAGAAGGGGGTGCGGGAGGCACCGAAGGCGGGGGTGGGGGCGGCGGTGGAGGTAACGGGGGTTCCGTTACGCTTCCGCTTTCCACCAAACCATATCCCGACGTTTCAATTTGGGAGATAGTTTCACCCAAGGAGACTTCTCGCATACGCATTAATGGCAGATCGTCGGTGCGTATCGAGACAGACGCTGATGCGCGATTTGACGCTGAGGGGCTAATAAGTTTGAAGTGCGAGCCGCGCAAGGTCGAGGTGGCGTCGTTCTCAGCGCTCAAGGGAGGCAGAAAGCAGTGGCGACTGCGAGTAAGTGAGGGGGCGCAGATCGGAGACTCGGGCACTGTCACTGCCGTTTTGCAGACTCCAAACGGGGGAGAGCTTCGCTCCACAATTCGCTTCGAAGTAGCGGCCCCTATCGATGCTGGGGGCAAAGGCAAGAAAGGGAAAGTCCCCGACTTCGAAATCGTGCCCATTAGCCCTGACAAAGAGGAAGACTTAGACACATGGGTGCAGCTGTGGCCCCAGCACGAAGGGGCATCGCGAATGAAGAAGGCGGAAGTCGCTTACAAAGTGCTCACAGCTGGCGATAAGACTGTGGTCTATTACTCCACCGGCTACGGGCCATATGTCGAGCGCCTTGAGCGGTTGAACGCAAAGTCAAAAATTTTAGCCGAACTGTTCCACGAGAACTATCAAGTGTGGATCGGCTATCACGCGATCCTGCAATTGCCGGACGATCAGAAGGCCGATGACGATAATGCTGCCATTCTGGAAGAGGAGCGTTGCCGAGTAGCCACGGTTCAATTGCGTGTTGCGACGGAGCTTGCTGAGTTGCAAAGGAAGATATCCAAAGCGGTCAATGAGGCGGATGAATAAAACATGCACTCAACTTGCTTGATGAATGAGCACAACTTCGCGCGCAGATGGGAGTTTACCCTTCAAGTTAGCGTGCCATCGTCTACTGGGCACATCACGCCTGATCCGTCTCTGATACTTGTCGCGAACTTCCCTGAAGCCGGCTTGGTCCATGTTTTGTAAGTATCGTGGGAGTTGTTCGTCCGGGTTATTGAATGCGATCATTTGAATCATGAGAGCATTCTCGCGCATTACTGCGCGAATCGCTTGAAGTGTGGCGAGTGATTTTTGAAAGTAGTTGTCCGACGCGGACTGACGCCGATCGCCAAAATTGTAAAAGGATGCCCCCTCGCCATCATTGCACCCAGAAATCCAATACGGCGCTGGGGTTTCTCGGCGTCCATCTACCTGCCACCGATGGTAAAGCATATGAACGCCAGGATACGGAGGGCTTGTCACTACCAAATTTACCGGATTCTCGCGGAGCGTTCGCGATTTATCTAATTCCGCGGCGTCCACATTTAGCAGCCAAGCACGACAATCACTGCTTTTGAGCCGGTCGGCAAACAAATTGATTGCAGCAAGCATCTCGTCTGTCATTCCAAGCAGCTTTGTACGAAATTCTGCGACCGAAGTGTGACAAGAGCGGCCATCAAGTGCCCACTGGCCCGCGCGCAGCACCACACACTTTGCAAATCTTCGCGTGTTTGTTGTGGGCAACTTAGAAATGGACGCCAGCGCTGCTGCTATGATTTTCTTTAGGAAACGTGCACGGGCAAGCGACAGGTTTTTCACTTTGTCGTTGTCGATGTATTCAGCTAGTGGCTCCATCGACTGACGATATTGAAAATTGGGCACTTCTTCGCTAGCCCACTCGCGAATGACGACACGTTCACTTTTTTTGAGCGGCGTTGATTTCACCTTCGTCACAAAGATTGCGAGTGAATTTAAATCGTTGCCAACGACCTGGCGACCGGCGACAAGCGCTTCTACAACGCTCGTTCCGCCACCCATATAAGGATCGAGAATAACATCGTCCGGCTTTGAAAAATGTCGAATCGCCGCCGCGGCGAATTGCGGAGAGAACCGGGCGGGGTATCGATAGAAGTTATGCGTCCAACCTGAAACCGGCGCCGCGTCGCGCGCCGCCGCTGAAAGTGCGTCAATCGCTTTCGCTGAAATTCTCTTTGATCGGGCCAACATCATGCGACTTCCATGTCCATGTTTCTTATTGCGCTACACCTTCGAATATATCACCCAACCACCTTCAACGGCAAACTCCCATCCTGCCTTGGCAGCGGGTCCGGCGGTTTGATTTCGACGGACGAATTCTTGAGCTGCGCTTTGCCGGCGCGGACCTGGTCGGCAAAGTCGCGGCATTCCGCGAGTAGTGCGTCGAGCATTTGCGATTCGGGGACCGTCTGCCGCTGCTCGCCTTGCACGTAGATGATCCCCTTGCCGCGGCCGGCGAAGATCGCGACGTCGGCGCCTTCGCATTCGCCGGGACCGTTGACGACGCAGCCCATCACCGCGACTTTGATCGGGATGTCGATCTCGGTCGCGAGCTTGGCGCGCACGTCCTTCACCAGCTCGAACAGATCCACCTCGATCCGCCCGCACGTCGGGCACGCGATCAGCTCCGGCTCGGTCCGGCTGCGCAGGCCGAGGCAGCAAAGCAGCTCCTTGCCGTCCTCGACCTCGTACACCGGGTCGGCGGCGTAGCTGATGCGGATCGTGTCGCCGATGCCGTTCGCCAGCAGCGTGCCGAGCGCCGAGATCGAGCGGATGCGGCCGGTGTCCGGCGGGCCGGCGTGCGTGACGCCGAGGTGGAGCGGGTAGTCGTAGCGCTGGCTGATCGCGGTGTAGACGTCGATGACGAGCAGCGGGTCGATCGACTTCGCGCTGATGACCACGTCGTGAAAATTGTTTTCGTCGAAGATGCGCAGATATTCCGCGAGTTTGTCGAGCATGATGCGAATCATGTTCTCGCGATAGCTGCCCTTAAGCGTTTCTTTCTCCGCCGCGCGCTGTCCCTTGTCGCGCCGTTCGACGATGCCGCCTTCGTTGACGCCGACGCGGATCGGCACAGCGCGCTCCTTGCAGGCTGCGATGACTTTGTCGACCTGGGCGCGGTCCTGAATATTGCCGGGGTTGAGGCGGATTTTGTGTACGCCGGCTTCGATCGCTTCGAGCGCCCGCTGAAAGTGGAAGTGCACGTCCGCGACAATCGGCACCGGACTCGCAGGGATGATGTGCTTGAGCGCCTCGGTGTCTTCTTTGTGCGGCACCGCGACGCGAACGAGATCAGCCCCCGCGTTCGCGAGCTTCTGAATCTCGGCGATGCACTTGTCAATCTCGTGCGTATACCCGGCGGTCATGGTCTGCAACGCCACCGGCGCATCCCCGCCGATAAAGACGCCGCCGACGTTTACTTTGCGTGTTTTTCTGCGTGGTGGCATAGGGTCTTTCGAATGTTTATTGGGCAATTCTTGCAATCGCTTTAAATACGAGTTGTTCCTGCTCAGTTCAGCTGGTATTAACCGACAGATATTAATAATATCAGAATCTCGTCGTACAATCGCGCAGCAAAATCTCGGAATTCTCACTCAGGTCCGCATGGCGCAGAAGTCGTGGAAAGTCAAAATCGTCACGGAAGACTTCACGGAGGCATTGCTTGAAGCTCTCCTGAGTCGCTGGAACGTGGCAGTTGCAAGCATTATCAAAACGCTTATGGCTTTGCGTCGCGGCGAATACGGCGACCGTGGAAAGGCAATTTGGGAACACGTCGCAAAGGCCAAAAATAACTACCATGTCATTTACGGACTCACTCAGCCCGTTCGCCCATCGTCAAAAACCGATAAAAGTGCGGCAACGAAAAAGGCGGCTGAGCTTACGCAAGAATTTGTGAACAAGTTTGGCCATCTCGAAGAGTTAGTTACGGCCCGAACCTCCGCAGGAGCACTATGGAAAGAGGCGATTCACGCAGCGACCCAACGAATCAAGTCGTATCAAGAACTCCACGAACAATGGAAACATGACCACGAGCAATGGAAAAAGGAAAAAGTCGAATGGGAAGAAGCGCACGAAAATTACATGAAAATTCGACCACTTGTCGAAGATTTTCATGCGCAGTCTGGTGCGACGCGCGGGCGTCGCGAGCGCTGGAATAAGTGGATCGATTTCCTCGCCAATACAGCCGAAATCATCAAATGGCGCAACGGCGATGCGATTTACAAACCCCCGCCGCCGGAAAAGCTTGCTAAAATCCGTTCTCGCCGGCGCAATGTTGTCCGCGCAGAACGCGACCTGATTTTTGATCTGAACCCGGAGTTACAAAGGTTCGACCAATTACACGGTGCATATGAACGTCGCTTCGTCCGCGCCTATGCCAAGCGCCGACATCATGACGGTTTTCGTCATCGACCTTCATTCACGATACCGTCATCAGGCAGTCGGCCGGACTGGCCAAGGTTTCAGCAAAAGGCTGGCTGGAAAAACCTAGATCTCGATAACCAAAAATTTCAAATTCTAATCCCGAACTGCGATGCTACGAAGAATCGGTGGCTCTCGCTGTCATTCGTTCCCGATCCGCGCTTCCGACGATTGCTTCCGGCAGAAGCGCCGGAAAAGTACGGCGCGACGAGCTACCATTACCATTTGAAGACACAACACGCTGGGCAATTACCCGCCCAACCACAAGGCGTAAAACTGCTGCAGCGAAACGGCTCGTGGTTCGCGACATTCTCGTTGGACATCATCCCGCCGGCTTGCGGTGTGCCCATCAAACAAGCGCACATCACAAAGTATTCGGCAAACTGGACGCGGAAAAAAATCGAGGAAGAGGTCGAGAATGCCAGCGATACACTCACAACCTGCGCGATTGACTTAGCCATTCGCCACTTGGGAGCAGTGACGGTCAAGCGGGGCGACCGATTTATCGCTCGTCGAATTCTATCCCATCGCTTCGACTTGAATGGGGAAAATTCGACGATCAATATTCCGACTTTGCCACAAATCGCCCAAGTGCAACGACAATTGCGCTCAAAAAGGCGACGTGCCGGAAAAATGCCTCCGGGAAAACCGACAGCGTCGCGCTTGCAAGCACACTACCGAAATCTTCAGGACGATCGCGTCAAGAAAGCCGCATTCGCGATCTTTGAAATTGCCAGAGTCAACGGTGCGCAAATCATCGTATTGGAAAACCTTCGCAGCCTCACATTCGATACAGCACGCGAAAAGGGCGTGAACGCTGCCCTGATGCGATGGAACCGTGGCGCGCTGGTCACAAGACTTTTTCACGAAGCAGAGTTCCAAGGAATGCGGGTAATCGAAGTTCCGGCTTACTACACGAGTCGCGTGTGCGCGCAGTGCGATGCGATCGGCGTACGATTCGATACTGGAACGCCGCGCCGCCGGGACGAGAAGGCTGCGGCACTCCTTGGCAAATCGCGCGATGCTCTGCGCAATGCACCCAGGCTCAACTACCTTGGCCATTGGTTTTATTGTCCCGCTTGTCGGCGGCGAGTACACGCGGACATCAACGCTTCTGAAAATCTGCATCGCGTTTTTTGGCAGCGTTTTCCGGAGGTGCAGTCGACAAAAGAGGCGGAGCGCGTCACGGGGTGGATTGTCGGACGCGACGGATCAGAAATCAGTTATCGACGAGAGAAGCTCGAAACCGATGCTCGAAATCAGCTCGGCATTTCCGACGTTTCTTCGCCACCCTTTTGAAGACAAGCTGTTATAATCACTCGCGCTCATCGGCGAAATTCATAACGCCGCAGCCGAAGTCCGGCTACATGCCCGACCTCGAACATTCCGGTACTGTCGAGCAGGAATTGACGCGAACGGTGCTTCGGCCTCGTTTCGAAACCACGGTGGTTCGCCACACGCGGGCTTTCCAGCAGCCGGAGTAATTCGCATTTTCGCGAACGTCCAGCGACAGGGATTGTCCGGGACATTCGCGGAAGTTGTAGCTCTTTTCCAATTAAAGAGTTGTGCGTTGTCGCGGCGATTCAAGTTCTCGCATGTCCTTCGCGATTCCTCCCTCCGCGATTTTTGACTTTAGAGTCCCGTAAAGGGAAAGGATTACCTCAAGAGAGTTGCGTCCCGCACGCACACGCGGATTGACAGCGCAGATGTCGCAAGCTCAGCACCATCGACACGCGGTTGCGTCCCGCACGCACACGCGGATTGACAGTTGCTCTGCTTCGTGCGCATGATCTGTTCGAAAAGTTGCGTCCCGCACGCACACGCGGATTGACAGCGCACATGGCTGAATCGGAAAAGATTCG
>JBFWWY010000010.1:0-15202 GCA_050245935.1 Phycisphaerae bacterium
GGGGGGGGGGGGGGGCATATTCGCCGCCGTCGATCAGCTACGGTAGCTGATACATGACCATGACCAACATTATTTTCGGAGATCCAAGATGAGAGCTGTGGTGATTTCAGTTGTTGGCGGGATCATTGGAGGTTTCGTCTGCATCGGCTCTAGCCACCTGCTGGACTAGCGCCGGAACTACTCAAGCGTGTGGTTCGTGCGTGTCAGCTTTGTGCGGAGACTGTGCAGGTGGAGGATGTGCGGGCAGTGCTGTGACGTGCAAAAATCGGAATTTGTTCGCCGTATCTAATCCTGGTTCCAATGTTATCGAGTTCAATGATTACTGCTCGTCGCTATATCCTTGCATTCCACATCCTACGATTGGATGCCCTCAATGCTGGCCGGATTTTTCGAATGGGTACAATAGTCAAACGACTTTTAAGAACGGCGTAATCGATGACCAGACGATATGCGACCCGGGTACCGGTCACTAAATAAATTGGTAAAGGGGCAGCGCTGCGCTGCCCCTTTATGCTCCTGTTCAATTTAAGAATGTGCTCTTTCCTTGGGAGTAAGTATTATGGTTTCTCAAGCTCTTGTAATAAGTTTGTTCGCCGCTTCGTTCCAAACATCAGTTGTGAACGATAATACTGCCGAATCCTTTCATGAACTGATCGCGGCCCGCCAAGGACTGGTGACCGGTGAAATTCAATTTCGACGCATGAAAAAACAAGGCGTAAATGTGCGGGAGGACCGACTTCTTTCGAAATTTGCCGGTCCGCAGCGCATCATCTCAAACAACGGAAGCGATCTAGCCTCCGATGAACCGCCCAAGCCTCTTCTGGGAGCGGATGGGAAGCCGGTGCTCGACGCTGAGGGCGGGCATTACTTTCCGGCACCCGTGCCGAATTTGCTCCTCAATGAGCCCGGGGTTGTATGGAAGCGGGCGAGCGACATGCCGTACGCCGATCATTATCAAGGCTCCATCGATTTTGCCGAGATGCAATTACCCGATCCTCGCTGCTTTGGGGTTGGCGCCGTTTCGCAGGCAGGAAGCCTCGAATATTGTCTGCTCGGCGAATTCTCCGAAGACAAACTTGCGCCGATTGCGATTGAGGAGGAACAGGACGGCGACATGCGAAAGTTGACCCTCAACTATCCGATCGGGTCGAGGACTCTCTGGCTCGATCCTGCGCGCGGATGGTGCCCGGTTCGCGCGATTGCGAAATCCAAAGACGGCGAAATCGAATACGAAACCGTCAGCGAACTGACGAAATTCGATGACTACTGGTTCCCGAGTGAGGTGACGACCTATCGCGGCTCGCGCCAAGGCGGCGACATCATTGAAACCGTGACGGTCGAGCATGCGGAATTCAACCGTGATACGCACCCGCTCGTGCTCACGCCCGAGGATATTGGCATTCGGATTGGCATGCAGGTCAATTCGCACGACGATAAGCTCCAAAACGGGGATGCGTTGGTGTACAACAACGGGCTTGTCACGCGCGAGGCGTTTCGGCAGCTCCGATCCGAAGGAAAAATTCAGCCCGGCAATGAGGCAGCGCCGGCGCGTACAGCGAATAGCGCCGTGCAGCCATCCGACCCCTTATACGCGTTTATTTCCGCGTGGCGCGACTATACAAATCAGTTTTGCACGCGGTATGCGCTGTCGTCAGAACAGAAGCAGACAGCGCTGCGGATTCTGGAGAATGCAGAAGCGGCCGCTGACCGGCTCATGCAATCGCGCGCGGATCGAATTCGGGAGTTGCAGAAAGCGTTGCCGGACGCCGCTGAAGAATCCGCTGCCGCGAAACGACGCGACGAACTGCTCAAAGTATTACAACCGTTGGACAAGATATTTCAGCGTCAACTTAAATCCAGACTGGAGCGGATTCCCACTCGCAATCAGCGAAAAGACGCTGCATCACGATCGGAACTGGTTGAACCGAAGGTGGAAGAATTGCTGAAACATCGGCAGTGATCGATCCCTATCTCGATCCGTCAGATTCGCCGTCGCGCGATCCAGTACGGCGAAAGATCAATGGGCAAGTTCACGAATGTGTAGCCGGAACGTGAGCGACTCTCGTTTACGTAAACGTCCTTCACCCGCCATGCGCAGGGTCAAAATCGCGGCACGCCGCGCTTTACTTCGGCGGTCGCGGCCAGATTTGTTTCGCGACGGCGGGTACGCCGGCTTCGGCTTCGGGCGTCCCGTTGGGGGGCAGATCGGAACCGGTCAACTGAAACGCACCGTCTACGATCTGATAGGCGAAAGGCTGTCCTGTCATCGGATCGGTGACGAATTCGCGGTCGGCGAAAGCGTCCAGCGACGGCGGCGGTGCGCCGTGCTGCTGCTCATACGCCAGAATATTCGAAAGCAGAATGGAGCCGCGGCGACGGCTTTCGCTCCGCGCCCAAAGCGCGTTCGTGCGGCTGAGCGCGGGGATCATGCCGCTGATCAGCGGATTGGTTTGCATGTCGGCAACCAGCCCTTCCTCGACAGCCCGCATTTGTTCCTGACCAGCGAAATAGGGGCTTGAGGAAGCCTCCGTAAGCCGGTCATAAACTTCATTTGAACTCGCGACCGTGTCTTCGAAATCGAGCGTCGCAAACTTGAGCAGGGCCAGTGGTCCTATTGCGGGCGCGTCGCCAACCATCCCGAACACGTCCTGCATGTAGCGCATGTTGGGCATGTAAACCTCCGCATTTTCGTCGTACACGAAGCTGCGCTGCACCGTATCCATCATCATCGCGCGCTCGTACTGCATCGACTGCGCCAGTTGCGACGGGCGGGCATAGTCGAATTCCAGCCGCTCGGCGACGTCCGCAAAATCGATCGCCGACGGATCGGCGGAGGCCGTCAGATCGAGCAGCGCATCGGAGACCATGCTCTGGATCGCGTGGCCGACGAGGTTTTCGATGAGTGTTGTGCCTTTCCCCGATTGCCCGCCGGCGCGGAGCGAATCGAGATACAGATCGACGGCTTCTGCGGTGCGACCTTCCGCCGCGAGCGCTTTGCCTTCGATGACCGCGGCCTTGGCGATGCTTCGCAGCGGACCTAATTGCGGCAGCAGCGCACCGATCATGCTGCCGTCGGGACTGTGGAGCGGCACGCCTTCATATTGGAAAAGTGAAAAATCGCGGAAGTGCTGAATCGCGGCGCGGTTTGCCTCGCGAAAAGCCGCGACTTCCGGCGAAGCCAGCGCATCGAGATCGCCGGCCATGGCGCGATCGAACAACTCTTGGTCACCACTGAACTCGGCATAATTCTCGACCGCGAGGCGCATCTGGTTGATCGCTTCGGGATCGCTGACGCGGGCGTTGAGATTGAGCCAGTTCAGATAGTCAACGGGATTGCGGGGATCGGGCAGCGGCTCCGCGATGCCGGTCGCCTGCACCGCTTCCGGACCTTCATGCACCGGACGGCTTGCGAGATCCGCGATCGCTTCTTCCGAATCGTCGGCCTTCGCGTTCCAGAGGTTCTTGAGCATTTCCGCGCGAGCCGCGTCGGGGTCTTGGACCGGAGCGGCACTTTCCTCACTGGACATTGCGACTTCGTTTTCAATCGGGGCATCGTCCGACGAAACAAGTTCCGCGGCTTCGGTGAATTCGTCGGAGGTTGGTATGTCGCTGGTTTCAGTCGCAAATGCGAGCAAGTCCTCGAATCCAGCAGGGATCGATTCCGCCGACGCGTTTTTGCCGACGATCGCCAGACGCTTGAGGTCGATCACGATTTCGCGGTCCCACTTGAGTCGAATCACGAAAGCGTCATTTTCGTCGAAGCCGCATTTCGCACCGTCGAGCCACTCGATTGCGTGTTTGGTTTTTTTAACGTGCGCCCAGTCACCCTTTTCCAATAAATCAGGCAGCAGCCAGTGGCGCAGCAATTGTCCTTTCTCGCCGTAGATGACGAGTGCATTGCGCGCGCCGCCGCGCCGCGCTTCGTCGAGTGTAATCAGCATTTTGCCGTCGTCGCGCACAAAAAGCTGCATGGGGGCGGTTTCGTTGACGAGTTCGCGCGACCAGATTTCGCCGTCGCGCCCGCGCTTGAGGTCCAGCATTGTCGCAATGCACGGCGACTCATCCTTTCCCGGCTCGATGCGGACTTCGTACACCTCGTTTTCGGACTTTGCCGCGCGTGGCGGTCGCTCCGCGGCGATCGTTGCCACCGCCCCGCAGGCACCGACGCATACCAGAATCTGAAATCTTGCAACACGCGAGAGAACAGGTCGCGCCATGATTCGCTTTCCCGATTGTGGAATTCTCCGGAGCGGCGTCGCCGCGATCCGCGTTGTGAAATTGCCCGCCGGCTCACCAGTAGCTACGGAAAGGATACCCGAAACCCGCAGGAAAATTTGTCCGCGCCAGGCAGAACGGGAGTCCGAGGCTCCCGCCGAGCGGATAGCGGCGAACGGCGGCACGCGTGGTGGGTGCCAAAATTACGAAGGGGCCGCCCGCAACGATGGGAGCGTTTCGAAAAAGCATGACTGCGGCATTCGGCTTCGCACCCATAAGGCTCGAACTGTCTCATCGACTCCGTCTGTCCGGAACGCGGAAAGACGAGTCCCATGTATACTGACCACTCGCCTTTATTACCTATTCTGGAGTTTTACGATGCTCACTGCTCCTCACCTCCGGCCTTCGCCAGCGATTTTCATTTTTGCGGCGATTGTTTGTGCACAGGTGGCCACCGCAGAATCAACGACCACGTTCTACGTCAACGGCAACATCCACACGATGTCTGAAGCGAAGCCTCACGCCGACGCGATGGCGGTCCGCGCTGGGAGGATTATTGCGATCGGCACGGAGGCGGAGGTTCGACAAGCGGCGGGTGAAGAATCCGAGATTATCGATCTGCGTGGCCGTACGGTGCTTCCCGGCCTGATCGACGCGCATGGTCATCTGCTCGGTCTGGGTGCGTTCGGCGTCGGCAAGCTCGATCTGAGCGGTGCGAAATCGTTCGATGAAGTCATTGCGGCGGTGCGAGAAAAAGCCGCTGCCGCGAAGCAGGGCGAATGGATCGTCGGCGGACGCTGGGATCACGAGTCATGGCCGGATAAGAAGCTGCCGTCGCACGCCGCGCTGTCAGCGGCGACGCCGGACAACCCCGTCTGGATCACGCGAGTCGACGGACACGCGGGGCTCGCGAACGCGGCGGCAATGAAACTGGCCGACGTCGACGGGCGCTCCGTTTCTCCCAGCGGCGGCGAGATATTGAAAGACGACGTGGGACAACCGACAGGCATTTTCGTCGATCGCGCGATGGGGCTGATCGGTGAAAAGATACCGGCGGGGCAGTTCGATACCGCCGCCATGCTGCTCAAAGCGCAGGAGATGTGCTTTTCGGTCGGCCTCACCGGCGTTCACGTTGCAGGGGTGTCGCCGGAAGAACTGAAAATCTATCAATCGCTCGCAGATTCCGGCAAGCTCAAACTGCGCGTGCATGTGATGATCGACGGCGCGGATGCGATCGAGTATTTCACGGCGAACGAGCCGCGCAGCGGTGAGGTGCTGAATGTCCGCGCGTGCAAGCTGTACATGGACGGCGCGCTCGGGTCGCGCGGTGCGTGGATGCTCGAACCGTACGCCGACCGAGCGACAGATGCGGAACGACAGCCTTATACCGGCTTGGCGCTCACGCCGCGCGCGACGATGGAGGAGATTGTCGCAGCCGGTCTGCGGCTGGGTTTTCAGGTCTGCACGCACGCGATCGGCGATCGCGCCAATCGCGAAGTGCTCGATATTTATGAAGCCGCGTTGAAGGGGCCTGAAGATGCGGACGCGCGTTTTCGCATCGAACACGCGCAGATATTGTCGGAAGCTGATATTCCTCGCTTCGCGCAGCTCGGCGTGATCGCGTCGATGCAGCCGACGCATTGCACGTCGGACATGCGGTGGGTGGAAGATCGCATCGGCAGCGAACGCGCGGCGGGGGCTTACGCGTGGCGTTCGCTCAAGAACGCCGGTGCGCGGCTTGCGCTCGGCAGCGACTTCGCGGTCGAGTCGCACAATCCGTTTCTCGGTATTTACGCGGCGGTGACGCGACAGGACGCGGACGGCAATCCGCCGAACGGCTGGCGCGCGTCGGAGCGGCTGACGCGCGAAGAGGCACTGGCGGGTTTCAGCCGCGATGCGGCGTACGCATCTTTCGACGAAGACAATCGCGGCACGCTGGCGGTCGGCAAGTTCGCTGATTTTGTTGTCATTGATCGTGATGTGATGAACTGCCCGGAGTCGGAGATTCGCGAAGCGAAGGTCTTAGCGACTTACGTTGGTGGAAATTGCGTCGCGGGGAATGTGCCCTGATTTCCGTTATGCAAATGGTGCGCTCCGTGTGATTACAGGATTCGCCATTGCGCAGAGTGGGGCGAGCGCAGCGAATCACACCACCACGCTGAAAGGTCTTACAAAGGTCCCCCCGCAACCCACGAATGCCAGTATGATTTTCGGACATGGCTTCCCGCAAACCATTCGACCCCTCCCGCATTAAAGTTCCTGACGAGGATCGCGCGCTGTTCGCAAAAGCGGAATCCGCGCAGCGCTGGAGCGTCAAGGAATTCAACGAGCGTGTGCGCGCCGCGCTGGGGGACAGCCTGCCCGCAACGGTGCACGTCGTCGGCGAAATCGGCGACCTTTCGCGACCGGCGAGCGGACACCTGTACTTCACACTCAAAGATGCCGACAGCGAATTGCGCTGTGTGATGTGGCGCAGCGCGGCGGAAAAGCTGAAATTCAAGCCGGAGATCGGCTTGTCGGTCGTGGCGAGCGGGCCGGTGGATGTGTACGTGCCGCGCGGCACGTATCAGCTCAATCCGCGCAAGCTGGAACCGGTCGGTGTCGGTGCGCTGGAGCTTGCGTTTCGGCAGTTGCGCGAAAAGCTGGCGGCAGAAGGTTTGTTCGACGCGCGACACAAGATCGCGCTGCCCGCGTATCCGAATCGCGTCGCGGTGATTACGAGTCCATCGGGGGCGGCGCTGCACGACATCATCGACACGATGCGCCGCCGAAACGCGTGCATCGAAATCTTGCTGTTTCCCGTGCGTGTGCAGGGAACCGGGGCGGCGGAGGAAATTGCGCACGCCATTCAAAACGCCGATCGGCTGCGGCACGATCTGCAGATCGACGCGATCATCGTCGGTCGCGGTGGCGGGTCGTTGGAGGACCTGTGGGCGTTCAACGAGGAAGTTGTCGCGCGCGCGGTGTATGCCTGCGAAACGCCGATCGTGAGTGCCATTGGACATGAAGTGGATGTGTCCATCGCCGATCTTGTCGCCGACGTGCGTGCCGCGACGCCTACCGCCGCTGCCGAACTGATCGCGCCGGATTGTGGCGCCCTGGTGGACTTTTTGACGCATGTGCAGACCAGACTGCGAAGTGTACAGATGCAGCGCCTGGAAGCGTGCCAAACGCGATTGACAAGGGTGCTTTCGCGGGAATCCGTTGCGCATCCCATGTGGCGCGTGCGGGAAGCGATGCAGCGGACGGACGAATGCGGCCGGTCGGCAAACGAAGCGCTTGTGCAGACCTGGCGGGATGCGCGCGATGAACTGAATGCAAAGTGCGAAGCGATCCGCCAATTTGGGACGGGTGAAGCGTTTCTGCGGGCCCGCGCGATGATTGCCGGCATCACTTTACGCGGCGAACGTGCGCTGCAGGATCGGATGCGGATCGCGATGCGGCGCGTTGTGCGGCAGCGGCTGCGCATGTCGGAGGTCGTAAGTCCGGAACGAACGCGACGAACCTGTGACCAGATCGCTGCGATGCGGGCGCGTGCACATCAAGCCATGCGACACGCGCTACTCGCTGGGAAAAAAGCCATCGCGAGCAAGGATGAAACGCTGACGGCGCTCGACCCGCGCGGCGTGTTGCGGCGGGGATATGCCTTGGTGCGGGACAGCAAATCAAAGCGCGTGATTCGCTCGCGCGACGAGATTCGCGACAAACAGCGCCTGATCATCGAAGTCGGCGACGGAAGTTTTCGCGCGACCGCGGATGATCCGAATCAGCTTCACCTGTTCGAATGATCTGTGGCGGACTGTGGGAAGTCTCAAGATCGCTCAGGTCCAATAACCCAAAAATGTTGCTGCTTTGTTTTGCGCGCTCAAGTCCCTAGAATGGCACTTGCGCTGTTTCAGCTCATTTCTGGGCCGAAATTTATGCTCACACGGGTCTCAGCGGCCGTATCACGCGGCCACCCATACCATTTGCCGGAGGAGCAGACGAGATGAGATCAAGGTTCCTGATTGGTGCTGCGATTTGCTGTAGCACATTCACAGGGTTTGCGCAAATTGCCGATACGGACCCATTCCAGATCGGAGCAGACGCGAGGAAAATTTACCTCCGCGCCGCCACGATCGACACACGCACGCTGCACAACGCCAAGCACGCCACCGCCGACGACCTGAACTCATCCAAACATTACCTTCTGCAGCTTGACGGTCCGATGACCGATGCGATTCGCGACAAGCTGACGGCAACGGGTGTGCATCTTGGCGCGTATCTGCCGAAGAACGCGTTTGTCATCACCGGCGATACGCAGTCGCTGTCCCGCGCCGCGCTTCAGCAGGACGTCGTGTGGATGGGAGAGTTTGTCGCCGACTGGAAGCTCGATCCGGAAGTGGGCGCACGGTTGGCGCCGTATGCGACTGCGGAGCGTCAGGCGCTGGAAAATGACGGGTTGCTGAAGGTGGTCGTCTCCTTGTTTGAGGATGCAGACGTTGCCGCGACGGAAATGCTGATCGCCCAGCTCGGGGGTGTGCTCAACAACTCCGTCAATCTTGGCGGACAGCAGACAATCGACGTGACGATTGATCCGAATCTCCTCAGCAATCTCATCGAGATGGAAGCGGTCCAATACATCGAAGACGCGCCGGAGATCACATTCCGCAACAGCACCGATCGCTGGATCGTGCAGTCGAATGTGCCGAACGTCTTCCCGTTTTATGATCGCAATATCCACGGCGAAGGTCAGATTGTCGGTGTGCTCGACGGCAAGCTCGACTCCAATCACTGCTCGTTCTCCGATACGAATCCGATCGGCCCGACGCACCGCAAAATTGTGGCGTACAACACGTCGCTCGGTGCCAGCAGTCACGGCACGCACGTCTCCGGCACGATCGCCGGCGACGCCGGCATCGACGATGATACGCGCGGCGTCGCGTATCTGGCGAAGATTGCCTACGACGATATCCCCTCGTTCAACGAGACTTCAACCAACACCGTCCTGGAACAGCACCACAATCAGGGCGCGCGAATGCACACGAATAGCTGGGGCGATGACGGCACCACTTCGTACAACAGTCTCTGCCGCGGGTTCGATGTGTTTCTGTACAACAACGAGGACTCAATGGCGATGCTGGCAGTGACCAACACCGGCACGCTCCGAAATCCCGAGAATGCCAAAAATCTGCTCGCGTGCGGTGCTTCGCAGGACACGCCTTCGCAAGGGAACCACTGCTCCGGCGGAACCGGTCCGACCAGCGACGGGCGCCGCAAGCCTGAAGTCTATGCCCCGGGTTGCGGCACGCGTTCAGCGTCGCCGAATTCCGGCTGCGGGACGAACGCCAGCACGGGGACGTCCATGGCGACGCCCGCGATCGCCGGTGCGGGTGCGCTTGTTCGCCAGTATTTCACCGACGGTTTCTATCCCACCGGCATTGCAACGCCGGGCGACGAAATGACGCCGACCGGCGCGCTGGTCAAGGCGATGCTGATCAACTCAGCAGTGGATATGACCGGTCCCGCCGGTTATCCCAGCAATCAGGAAGGTTGGGGACGAATTCTCGCAGACAATTCCGCGTATTTCGATGGTGATTCCCGCAAGCTCTACGTGGAAGACGTGCGCAACGCCGACGGCATGTCGACAAACGATACGGCGGAATTCATCGTCAACGTGCTGGATCCGAGCGAACAGTTGCGGGTCACTGTTGTCTGGACGGAGCCCGCGGCAACGTCCGGCGCAGGCTTCGCACAAGTGAATGATCTTGACCTTGTCGTCGTGTCGCCGGATGGAAACACCTATCTCGGCAACAGCTTCGCTGCCGGGCAATCGACCACCGGCGGATCGAAGGACGACCGCAACAACGTCGAACAAGTTCACGTGATGAATCCGGAAGTCGGCGAGTGGACCGTGCGCATCAATGCCGCCGGCGTCAATGTCGGTACGCAGGGGTACTCGCTGGTGGCGACGGGTGATATCACAACGGTATTGCCCCCGCTTTCGATGAGCCTGCCGAACGGCACGCCGGATATGGTGCTGCCCGATGTCAACACGGATGTCACCGTGCGCGTCAGTCCCGGCGCCGAATCCGTGGTTCCGGGTTCAGTCGTGATGATGTATCGCGCCGACGGCGGGGCATTCGTTTCGCTGCCGCTGACCGACAACGGCGACGATCTGTATACCGCGACGCTTCCGGGTGCGGGATGCGATGAGATTCACGAGTATTATTTCGAAGCGGTTGGAAATCTTGGATCGACGCGTACGCTCCCGCTGACCGCGCCGGATTCGTTCTACGCAACAACCACCGGCGAGATCGTTACGATCTTTGCCGACGATTTTCAGACGGACACAGGCTGGAGTGTCGACAACGACGCGGGTCTGACCGCCGGTGCGTGGCAGCGCGGCACGCCGGTCGGCGGCGGCGATCGCGGCGATCCGGCCGCGGACTATGATGGCTCCGGGCAGTGTTATCTCACGCAAAACCAGGACGGCGACAGCGACGTCGACGGCGGCGCGACGCGACTGATCTCGCCGACGCTCGACCTGACGGATCAGGACGCCGACATTCACTTTGCGAAGTGGTACACCAACAACAACGGCGGCGGACCCAATGCCGACACAATGACCGTGGAGGTTTCCAACAACAACGGCGGTTCGTGGGTGTTGGTGCAGACTTTCGGACCGGTTTCGAGTGCCGGCTGGACCGAAGAAGTATTTACGGTCAGCGATTTTGTGATGCCGACGGCGCAGGTTCGCGTGCGTTTCGCGGCTTCCGACTTCGGCACAGGCTCAGTCGTAGAAGCGGGCATCGATGCCTTCTCGATCGAGCGCTTCCAGTGTGAGTCAACGGCGCTGCTCGGCGATATGAATTGCGATGGCGTGATTTCGGTCAGCGATATTGCGCCGTTTGTACTCGCGCTGACGGACCCGGCCGGCTATGCGGCTCAATTCCCCGATTGCAATATCGCGAATGGCGATTTGAATCACGATGAAATGGTGTCGGTCAGTGACATCGGGCTATTTGTCGGATTGTTGACTGGGGCATAGTCGATCTATGCCGGGCGTAGCTGCCTGATGTCGATGAGACCTGAGCCCAGGCTGTTCTAGATGAAGAAACGTCCGGCAAACTGCCGGACGTTTTTTTATTTCAGCCGTTGATCGCGCACTCAAACCGTCGCGCGAACGCGTATTCCGCTGTTACTTGGCGCCGACCTTTTCGAGCGCCTTGCCCAGAATTTCGAGCCCCGATTCAAGGTCCGCCTGATCGATGTCCAGCACCGGGCGGAATCGCAGCGAGTGCGTGCCGCAGGCCAGCACAATCATCTGCATTTCCTGACATGTCTTCAGCACTGCTTTGCGCAAGTCCGGCGTGGAAAGATCAAACGCGCACATCAGGCCGCGACCGCGCGCATTGGAAACGGCCTTGTACTGGCTCTGCAGCCGCATCAGACCGTCGAGCAGAAATGCCCCGGCCTTCGCCGCGTGGTCGACGAGATTCTCCTCGTCGATGATGCCCAAGATGTGCGTCGCACGAACCATGTCCGTGAGATTGCCGCCCCACGTCGAGTTGATGCGCGACGGCACCTTGAACACGTTGTCGACGTCGTCGACGCGATTGTTCGCCATGATGCCGCACTGTTGCATCTTCTTGCCGAAACAGATGATGTCGGGATAGACATTGAAATGCTCACAGCACCACATCTTGCCGGTGAGGCCGACGCCGGTCTGCACTTCGTCGAAGATCAGCAGAAATTCGTGCTGATCCGCGAGTTCGCGAAGCTTCTTGAAGAACTCCGGGCGGAAGTGATTGTCGCCGCCTTCGCCCTGAATCGGCTCCAGAATCATCGCCGCGATATCGTGCCCATGCTCTGCGACAGCTTGTTGAATCTGCGTGACGGCTTTCGCCTCGCGCGCTGCGACGTCTTCGCTGCGCTGCGGTTCCGGCAGCGAGAAGTTGATCTTCGGATTCTCGATGCGCGGCCAGTTGAACTGCGGAAAATATTTCGTCTTCCACGGATCGCTGTTCGTCAGGCTCATGGTGTAGCCGGTGCGGCCGTGAAACGCTTCGCGGAAGTGAATGACCTTGGTGCCGATTTCGCCGCGGCCCGCCGCCAGGTTTTTGCGCACTTTCCAGTCGAACGCGACTTTCAGCGCGTTTTCGACCGCAAGCCCGCCACCGTCGATGAAAAAGAAGTGCTCAAAACCAGGCAAACCCGCGACGCGATCGAGCGTTGCGACGAATTCCGCGTAAAGCTGCGTATACACATCGGAATTTGCGACGCGCGTGGTCGCCGCCGTCAGCAGACGTTCCTGAAAATCCGCTTCGTGCAGTTTCGGATGGTTATACCGCACCGGCTGCGACGCGAAGAGCGAATAAAAATCAAGGTAATCGGACTCTGTCAGCGCGTCGCGCATATACGCGCCCTGGCTGTTCGGCAGGTCCATCACCATGTGGAAACCGTCGACCAGAATCCGCTTTTTCAGCGTGGCGAGCGCTTCGGATGGGGACATTTCACCTTGTTGCGCGTTCACGATCGGCATTGCGGCACCTCCTGACTTCTCTATGGTATCGACTCGTCAATGCCCCGGCAAAAACAAGACCGCGTAGGCGCAAACGTCCGAATTCAGTTGTCGCAATTCGTTTGGGACGACGCTGCGCGCTGCTGCCGCGCAATTCTCCGATATAATTTTCCAGAGGATCCCAGTGCAAGGAGTGTTTTCGGACCCAATCAAGTGAGCTGTGTGATGTCTTTTCGTGCCCGAATGATGATGTGGACCGCCGTATTGTCGCTGCTGCTCGCGGCGGCGTTCGGTGGTCGGGTCCTGTCGCGAGTGGCGTTTGCGCTGGAGCGCGGAAAAATTCAGGCCGCGAACGCCGAGTTACTTCAGCTCGGCGAAGAACTCGCCAGCATCGAAAAAGTTTCGCAAGCCTTCCATCTGGTTTCCAAAGTCACCCAGCCCGGCGTCGTGCAGATTCAAGTCGAAGGCGGCGAGCGTGCCGATGAAGAGGTGGATCGCATGTTGCGCGATGCCCAGCGGGGTTTCAGTGAGGAACTTCGGCGCGAGTTACGCGACGGGGATGAAGGTGATCAAGGCGATCCGCACAATCTGGAATCGCTGCGCCGCTTTTACAAGAACCTGCCGCCGGGCGCCGGCAGCGGATTCATCTTCGACGAGGACGGTTACATTCTCACGAACAATCACGTCGTCGCGAATCGCACGGGGCTGCGCGTGCTCTTGTACGACAACCGTCAGTTTGACGCGGAGATCATCGGCACCGATCCCAAAACTGACCTCGCTGTGATCAAGATTGAAGCTTCCGATTTACACGTGTTGCCGTTTGGAGATTCCGATCATGTTCAGGTCGGCGACTGGGCGTTGGCGATTGGCGCTCCGTTCGGGCTTACGCAAACGGTTACGCACGGCATCGTCAGTGCGGTCGGTCGCGCGGAGATCGAGCATATTGACATTTACTACCAGAATTTCATTCAGACGGATGCCGCGGTCAATCCCGGCAACTCCGGCGGCCCGCTTCTGAATCTCCGCGGCGAAGTCATCGGTGTAAATACGGCGATCGCAACGCACGGCGACGGCCAGAACGCCGGGGTCGCATTCGTGATTCCGGCCCGTACCGCCAAGAGAGTGAGCGCGGCACTAAAAAAGTCGGGGCGCGTCGCCCGGGGCTGGCTCGGGGTGGCGATGGCCGACGTTGATCAGGTCGCCGCCGAAATTTTCGGTCTCGATTCCGCGCGCGGCGTGCTTATTCACCGGCTGTTCGAAGGCATGCCGGCGGACAAGGCCGGACTGGAGGTCGACGATCTGATTCTGGCGCTCAACGGCGTCCCGCTCAATGATGACCAGCAACTCATGGGTCTGATTGCGGAGCAGGATCCGGGATCAACCGTAGCGCTCGAAGTGGTTCGCGACGGCGCAAAGCAAGTCTTTCAGGTTCGACTGGATGAACAGCCCGAGGACATCCGCCGCGTCGGCCGCATGACGCCGGGTCGCTCGTACCGATGGATTCCGAAAATGCGCGCCGGTTTTCGCACTTATGTGCCGGATCGACTGCTGGGTTTTCACGAAAAGGATCGGGGCTTACTGGTGGTGAATCAGGGTGAGTTCCCCGACCTGGAGAATTTTGTCCTGCTTACCGAATGTAACGGCCGGACAATCAAGACCATCGCCGATCTCACGCGAGCGATTGCCGACGTGCCGGCAGGCGGCAAGGTGGAAATTCGCGTGGAGGATCCCACGGGGGACGCTCTGGTTTTCGACTATGAACTTTCTCCGATGGAGTGATGGCGCGCAAGCATCTCGATGATGCCGTGATTGGATTCCGGCAGTTGCAATTCGCGTAGTGCGTCAACCGAAACCCACCGGCATTCGACACAGTGAATCGGTTGCCCTTCGCCGGCGCGCCATTCCATCAGAACTGGGTACAAGATCACAGTTCGGCATTGAAATTCCCAGTAGACGGTTTCCAGGACCCGCATCGCGCTGCCTTCTACGCCGCATTCCTCGCGCAATTCGCGGACCGCCGCCTCTTCCGCCGACTCATTCGGCTCGATTTTCCCTCCCGGGAATTCCCAGTACCCGGCCAAATGCACGTCGGGCGGCCGTTTTGCCACCAGCCAGCGGTGATTTCGAGAAACCAGCGCGAGCGACACACGAATCGGCTGTGGGGAATTTTCGACACTTCCAGATTTCATCTAAGTCTCTGACAGGATTAGCGTTAGAAGCATTTCAGGTCGGCGGACGCTGCATCCGCCGACTTTCCGAAACCGCGCACGGTCGTCGGGCTTCGGAAATGTCAAAATTTCATAAGCTTATTATTGAAAATACTTTATAGTTCAATGGCAGGGTTCGCAAACAACTTTCTACCGGTGGACACTCAATTTCTGATCGGATATAGTCCGACGCAGGGGAAGGGGCCCTGGATCAAGACAGATTGCTGACGAATTAACGGCTGTTCTAGCCGTGGCGCACTTCCGGGGCTGAATGAAA
>JBFWWY010000011.1:0-15100 GCA_050245935.1 Phycisphaerae bacterium
GCAGCCGACAGAAGAAACTGGACAGCGCCGCCGCAGTGGCTGCGATTGTGTGCGCCTTCTGGTTGTACCAGTCAGCATTGGTACGACCAACCCCGGCGCAACCGGCGGATACCGGTTCCGAAGAAATCAGCGTCCTGCTCTGGAATAAGTCCAGCGGTGAAATTGGCCTGGAGCATGTCATTTCGCTGATCGAGTCCTATGATGCCGACGTTGTGGCGCTCGTCGAAGCACGTCAACACACCACCTGGACACAGCGCTGGTGGGGACTTTCGTTTCCGCAATATCAACTCTGTGCGTTCGATCATGGCCTCGTGCTCCTGACGAAGCATCCCGTCACCGACATCGCCGGCGGCAAGCTCGACGAACTCGGCAAATACGGCCTCGCGCGAATTCAGGCGCCCCGGCACGATTACTGCTTGATTCTGGTGGATATCGGCCATTACGTGCATTCTTCGCGCGGCCCGGCGCTCGCGGCACTGCACGATCTTGTGACCGAGACCACCGATCGGAACCTTGTCGTTCTCGGCGATTTCAATACGCCGCCGGATTCGGTGCATTTTTCCGGATTGCGCGAAGATCTGGTCAATGCGTTTGAGGTGGCCGGTTCCGGCTATGGAGCAACCTGGCCGATTCCGCTGCCGGTGCTGCAACTCGATCAGATCTGGCTGCGCCCGCCGCTGGTTCCTGCGGAGTGCACGCTTGGCTGGACGTGGGTGTCGGATCATCGGCCGGTGATAGCGCGAATGAAAATCAATGACGAATGACGAATGACGAATGACGAATGACGAATGACGAATGTGGAATGTAGAATGTAGAAAAAAGAAAAGGCGCGACGGCGGCTCCTGTGCGGAAGCGCCGTCGCGCGGCGATATTTCAAGAATCCTGCGTCTGCTGCATTTCCGTCAAGCCGAACGCGCGAGTAGCTCAACTGAAGCGACGCTTGAAACCGCGTGACGCCGCTTATTTCTCACCAATTGCAAACAGATGCCGATCGCCGCGAATCAGCAGGACGCCGTCGGAAATCGCCGGTGTTGCCATGCAGGATTCGTTCATCTCGTTCATCGCGACTTCCTCGACCTTTTCGCCGACGCGCACGACATAAATCTCGCCATTCTCGGCGGTGTAGAACAGCTTGCCGTCATTTTCCACCGGCGACGCGGTGAATCCCGTGCTGCCGCTGCCGAGGCGATGCCGTACGGCCACGTCGCCGGTCTTCGCATCGACCACCGTGATTACGCCGTTGTCGCGGCACAGCACCAGTCGCTCGCCCATCATGATCGGGGTCTGCATATAGTTGCCGATTTTGTTGTTGTACCAGACGATTTCGTCGCTCTTGGTATCTTCGCCGTAGGCGTTGAGTTCGCCGATCGCGGTTGTCTGAATCGCGTATACCGGTGCCCCTGGACCGTGTGCGCTGGTGAGGTAAATCAGGTCATGCGCGACGATCGGCGTCGGCACGGGAATGTCGCCGCCCTGGAGGCCGTCGAGCTTCCAGACTTCCTTGCCGTCCTGCAGGTTGTAGCCGCCGATGTGTTTCCATCCGTTCACGATCACCTGCATTCCGTTGACGCTCTTCGTGACCGCGGGCGTATTCCATGTCGGAACGTCGCCGCGCGGCGTCTTCCACAAAATCTCGCCGGTGGCCGCGTCGAGCACCGCAACAAAGGAATCCTTTTGCACGTCGCATTGCACGATGACTTTGCCGTCGTGCAGGATCGGCGAGCTCGCGAATTCCCATTGCGCCGCCGGCATGCGGAAAAACCCCGCGTCGAGCACGCCGAAATCCTTGGACCAGCGCTTCTTGCCGTCCATGTCGTAGCAATGCAGCCCTTCTGAGCCGAAGAATGCGACGACGTGCTTGCCGTCGGTCGCGGGCGTGCAGTTCGCGTGCGACGCTTTCGTGTGCCGCTTGACTGCCGGCGTCCCTTCGTGCGCCACGTCGCGCCAAAGTTCCGCTCCCGTCTTGCGATCAAAACACATGACAACCCACTTGTGCGGACCGTTGTCTTCGGCGGGCATGATGTCGCCGTAGAGGCCGACTTTGAGATCGGCTTTGCCTTTCTCATTGATCGCGGTGGTGACGAACACTTTGTCTTCCCACACGATCGGGCTGGATAAGCCAAGCCCGGGAATCTCCGCTTTCCACAAGATGTTTTCGCCTGTCTCTACGTTCCACGTCGTCGGTACGAGCTTGTCGTCGCTGTGCCCGGATGCTGCGGGTCCGCGAAACTGCGGCCAGTTGCCTGCGCTGGCCAGAGGTGCCCACGCAAATCCCCCCGTGATGAGTAATTGTTGTACGACGGACAGACGCGATCGAAACCAGGTCATGTGGTTCCTCCTCGGCTCGCTACTTCTCTGATACGGAAACAATTGAAGCAGTTGACATCAAATCCGAACCCCCCGCGTCAAGCGGAGGGCCGAGAGGAGCGCATTGTGGGAACGTCGCCGGCGCGCGCCAAACGCCACTCGTCGAATGCTGTAATGACGCCGCGCGCCAACAGCGGGAGTCCGGATCGAAACTCAACAATTTTCTACTTTTCGCGACAAGTCCGCCCGCTCCACCGCCAAATCTGATCAGGCCCCCACCTGGAACGGAGCGTGAATCCATGATGATCCCAATCAAATTTCAGCATTTCGCCGCATTGACGCTGATTTATGCGTGCGTTTCCATCGCATTCGCACAATTTCCGGACCTGACGATTCAGAACGTCACCGTGACACCGAATGCACCCGCCGTCGGTCAGACCGCACTCGTCGAGGTGGAGGTGCGCAACATCGGCAACTCGCTCCCCCTGAGCACCTTTGAATTGCTGCTTTTTCCCGATTCGGACGCGCAGCCCACCGATTGCATGAGCGCGCCGCAAAGCCAGTTGATCGAAATCGCGATCCCCGCGAACGGCGCCAGCAGCCGCTTCTTTCAGTTCGAAGTCGTCTGGAACACGCCCGGCGCGTACACGCTGCTCGCGTGGATCGACGGTTGCGGGAGTGCGCCAAATTACCAGGTGCCGGAATTCAATGAAAACAACAACACCTTTTTGCGCGATGTCATGGTCGGCCTGCCCGACCTGCAGGTGATCAACGTGCAGCCCGCGATCGCCGACCCCGTTCCCGGGCAGCCGTTCATGGTACGCGTCACGGCGCGGAACAACGGCCCCGCGACCGACGGTCTCTACCGCATCAGTGTTTCGCAGGGCGCGATCGAGCCGACGACGTGCAGCGGAGTCTTCCTCGATCGAATTAACTTTCCAGCGTTCTCCACGCAGACGTTTGATCTACCCGCCGTCACGTACAACACTGCGGGAACGTATCCGGTCTGGGCCTGGATTGACTGCATCAGCAATATTCCCGAAACCAACGAAACCAATAACAAACTGATGCGCGAGCTTGTCGTGGGCCGACCGGATCTGACGATTCAGAGCATGGTTGCGAGCACGCTGTCACCGCAGACCGGTCAACAGTTCACCATCGACGTCGTCGTGCAGAACTGCGGCAGCGCCGTGTCCAACGAAGCGATCCTTTCCCTGTTGGAATCGGAGAACTCCGACAGTCTGATCGAGTTCGCGTGCGGGTCCACGCCGATGTTTACGATTCCGGCGTTGCAACCCAATGCGACCGCGACGCATCAATTCACGCTGTCGCTCAGCGAAGCGCGCACCTACTACCTCTGGTCTTACGTTGATGCCTGTTTCAACAATGCCGAAGCGCGCGAAGACAACAATTACGCGGGCATTCAGGTCAACGGTACGGGCACGCTCAATGCCGCCGACCTGATCATCGAAAGCATTACCGCGAATCCGCTGCGGCCCGTCGAAGGCGCGTGGGTCGAGTTCACCGCGACCGTTCGCAATGCAGGTACGCAGCACACCGGCCTCTTTTACGTCAGCGACTTTTCGCTCCCCGAATGGCCGCCGGCGAATCCACCGTCGTTCTCCGTTTCCAGCCCGCCGAACCCGAATAGCGGCACGGTCGTCACAGGCGTCGTTTACATCGGCACGCCGTGTACGCAGATCAGCCGCGAAGTGATGAATCTCGCGCCCGGTGCGACGACCACCGTACAATTCTGGCGAAACTACAACAACAGCGGAACGCAACGCTTCGTCGCGAGCGCTGACGCGTGCGGCGCTGCGCCGAGTTACCGCGTCTTCGAAGCCAGCGAGGAGAACAACGAACTGTCGATCATGATCGAGGTGTCCGATTGTGAAGCCGACACCGATCAGGACGGCGTCTGTGACGATCTCGACAACTGCCCTGAAACGCCGAATGCCGACCAGAACGACAGCGACAACGACGGCGTCGGCGACGCGTGCGACACGGACGATGACAACGACGGCGTGCCCGACGCGATGGACTGCGAACCCCGCAATCGGCGCATCTATCCCGGCGCGCCCGAAGATTGCACCGATGGCATCGACAACAATTGTGACGGCCAGATCGACGAAGGTGTGCGCACATTTTATCGCGACCGTGACAGCGATCGCTTCGGCACGTCCAGCGACACGGTCGCCGACTGCAACGCGCCGGAAGGCTACGTCAGCCGGCGCGGCGACTGTAACGATGAAGACGCGGAGATCTATCCCGGCGCGATCACCTTCTGCAATCCCAACGAAGACCGCGACTGCAACAACGTGTCGGACGACAACGACCCGCCGCCGATCTGGGGACGCGATCGCGATGCCGACGGCTTCACCGATCCGTCCGACGAAGTGCAGCAGTGCGCGCAACCCGCGGGCTTCTCGCTGAAATCGGCGACTCCTGACCCTGATGATGACGACTTCCACAATCCGGAGCCGGTGCGCGCGAACCGGGCGCGCATTGACATCGAAACACCGCGCAGTGGCGTCAATACTGCGACCCTTCGGCTGGAGCGCGCGGGAAACGAGCCATATCAATATGAAATCACCGCCGATCACGACTGGGTGCGTTTCACGCCATCAAGCGGCGCAGCGGAGTTGGGGATGGCAGACATCGTGATCACGCCGGAAGTAGCTGATCTTGAGCTCGCGCGCTACAACACTATCATTCGCATAGCGATCAACGGCAATCAGCGATTCGAGATTCCCCTGAGCGTATTGGTGCGATTGCCGGTCTTGCGGGTAGTTCACAGCGGTACCGGGGCTGCCGGGGGTCTGTTTGAATTGTACTTTTTCAACGAGACAAATGAGGAATATGAGCCGAGTTGGTTGTTTTCGCTGGGCTTGGACGAGCCGACCTTTTCCACATCGACTGACCCCGATCAGAGCGCGGCCTATCTGGAGGTGTTCGCGATCGAGGACTGCGTCTTGTTCAATGGGTTCTATGATGAAGCGGGAAATCGGCTGGCGCTGTTCGACGAGGACGGGAATCCGTTTGCATCAGAGGCTGGGCTGGATGGCAACATATTCGATGAGCCGCCATTCAGCACCTACCATTCCGAGCCGATTGTCATGGATCGCGATCGTACGATTCGAGCAGAATTCGCGGCAAATTTTCTCGCCTGCGGTGTTTGCGGCTTTACGATGTTAATCGGGAGTTTTGTCGGCATCAGATGTACAAGGCCGGGACGCCCGTAGCGCGGGCGTTGCCCTACATTTCAACTTCGTAAAAAAATTGAAACCACGCGCCCACCCGTCCCGAATAGACTCGGAACGGGTTTTTGTTTCAGACATTTGAAAGGGCAGTGATGACGGGCAATATTGAGACAGCGTTGACATCCATTCGAACTCTTCGCGTCAATTCTGGGACCGCGACGCTCCGCACGCGCGGATGGTCACGCGCGCGGTTTCTCGGTCTCTTTGCATTGTCCACCGTCAGCGTTGGGCTCATCGGCTGCGCCCTCACGGGCCCGCCCCTCGACACCGCCGACTTTGTCGACGTCGAGCGCTACATGGGCACGTGGTACGAAATCGCGCGCTATCCGAACAACTTCGAAGAGGGCTGCGAAGGCGTCACCGCCGACTACACGCTGCGCGACGACGGCAAAGTCACCGTCGTCAACACCTGCCGCGACATCGCGACCGGCACCGTGAAAGACCGCATCGAAGGCACAGCCAGCATCGTGGATGAAACGACCAACGCAAAACTGAAGGTCACATTTTTCTGGCCCTTTGCCGGCGACTACTGGATTCTGGAAGTCGGCGAAAACTACGAGTACGCCGTCGTCGGCGAGCCGAGCCGCAACTTTTTCTGGATTCTCAATCGCGATCCGGACATGGATGACGAGTTGTACAACGACATCCTCGCCCGCATGCCCGAGTGGGGCTACGACCCCGCAAGACTGATGCTGACGCCGCAATAAATGAACGCCCCAAAAATCCCCGTAGCGTCGGACCCCCGCGTCCGACGATGAACTTTGTAGCGTCGGACCTCTGCGTCCGACGTTTTGAAAATGCAGCGTCGGAACCCCGCATCCGGTGCCGCATTGCTTTCTCGAATTTGCCGCGCTGCCGTCACCACACCTGACAACACCCGATCTTTCAAAGAAATCCGAAAATTCTCTGAGCACCCCGCCCGCCGCGCGCATTATAAGAAGGGTATGGATGTCATCGTTGCGGCACAGGGGAGCCTTGTTTTGCGGAAAGAGCAAACCCGTGCTCCGCAATGCCGGCCCGAGGCGGCGGCAACCTTCGCCGCGACGGAACCCACGCTACGCAGGTTGTTGGCGGCGATGGGCCTGCCTGCCGCGACGATCGACGACGTGTTGCAGGATGCGTTTGTGCGGCTTGCGGAATCCAAACGGGAATTCGCCAGCGCGGCCCACGCCCGCAACTGGCTCGTCCGCGTCGCAGTCAATCTCGCGAAGCAGGGCTTTCGCAAGACAGCGCGACACGAACGTGCGGTGAAGATCGCAACGGCGCATGACGTTGCGGAGCCCGCGCAAGCGGAGCAGGCAACGGTCGAGAACGATCGCCGCGCCGCCGTACACGCCGCACTGGAGAAACTCGACGTCGAAACACGGGCGCTGCTTGTACTGCGCTATTTTCTCGACTGGCCGATCGCCGACATCGCCGCGACGATGGACAAGCCCGCAGGCACGGTGCGGCGGGTGCTGTTTGAAGCGCGCAAAGAACTGGCACAAGTGTTGGAGGAGGATGCGTAGCGGAGTCGCCGATCTGAACCCCTCGCGCCAAGCGAGGGGCAGAGACGTATGCGGCGCGGTTTGTGGTCGCTATGCCGAGGATGGGTATCGATTATGGATGCATGTAACTTCAATCAGGAAAGGCTGCTCGCGTTCGCCGACGATCCGTCCGGTGATCGCGCCGCCGCGTTTGAGGATGTGCGGACGCACCTTGCGTGCTGCGCCGCGTGCGCCAGCTTGGCGGCGAATCTCGCGGAATCACGGCGTCTCGCGGAGTCGATCTGGTGCGAGCGCGTCGCGACGCCCGTCGGCGAAAACGTCCTCACAACCGCGAGAATCGCAGCAGATTCAGCGACCGCGCATCCATCTGCCGCAATGCCGGCACCGCGCGTGCGCGGCGCTTTCGGCCTTCGCAAGTACGCACTGGGTGCCGTCGCTACGGCTGCGGCCGTCGCTTGCTGGGTTGTTCTCCGCAGCGAATACGTTGCGCCGACGCCGCCGAGCGCGCTGCAGTCGTCCCCGCAGCTTGCGCTGATTGACGACCCAGCAGACGACGCTGCGGACGAGTTTGAAACATTGAAGTGGCAAATCGAGCGCTGCGGCCTCGCGTCGCAACTGCTCGCCGCTGCCGATCATCTCGCCAGACAGCCTGGCGGTGCGCCGTACGCGGCCACGCGTTATGAACAGATCATCCAAGACTTCGCCGACACGCCGGCGAGCGAACAGGCGGCGGCGAATTTGCTCAACTTAAGCAGAAGTTGATAGGGAGCGATGGAAAATGAAAAACGAGAGAGCAATGATTGTATCATCCTGCTTGATCTTGGTATTGGTCATCGCGCCTTTGGCTGCTGAAGCGCAGGAGTTGGATTTCAAGCCGCTTCCGGAAATCAAGCCCTGGGCAGAGTTGGAGATCAACTACGTTGTCCACGAAGAACCGGTCGTGATTCAGCGCGCGCAACTCGGTTGCGATTACGAAGGCGAACTTTATGCCGCATTCTCCGTGACAAACGAACTTTGCGATGCGGACATGCCGCAGGGCCGGACCGCGCTGGAATTCGGGTATCCGCAGCTATTTTCGTCGTTGTCGACGGCTCATCAGGAACTCATTCGGGATTGCGAATGCGTAAGATTCGCCCACTATGGGTCCAGTCGGCCGATGCCAGCGTCACGTGTCTCGACGTTTCACGAAGAATTTCGCCGTCGCGCTCCGATTGACTGGGGTTTTTACAATGCAATCTCCGTCCTTGCCCCGGACGAAGAGGGTGCCCGCAAACTAGCCAACGAGGTGCTCGACGTCGCGCAGCGGAAGCGACGCGAACATTACGTCAGCCAGTATCGCAAGGTCAGCGAGCTCAACGAACAGCTTCGCGACAGCTCCGAAAGTGGTTTGCAGAAATTGAAGCGAGAACTCGATGAGGTGGAAGCGGCGTACGAGAAGCTGGCGGAGAAATATTCTAAGGACATTCGCAGCAACGCCGCGGACATCATCAAGCAAAATATCCTTATGCTGCCCAGCGTTGAAGTCGAGTTAGCGGGCCTCCAAGCCAAGCTTCAGCAGGTCAAAATCGCGATTGCGAACACACCGAAAGGTCGCGCTGATACCAGCAAACTGCTGCAGCAGCTACAGGACATGCAAACGCCGCTCGATATCGAACTCGCCGGGCAGCTTGCGCGGAAAAACGCAATCGAAACCCAGATCGAAGAACTTCGCGCGTGCATCAAGACCGATCAGGATCGTCGAGTCTTGGCAAGTCAGATCGAACACCGTCCGGCATACCTCGCGAACCTGGCAAAAAAGGTACAGGAAGAATTGGCTGAACTCGACAAACAGGACTCTTGCATGCAGCCGCTGAAGCTCCATGAAAACACTGTCCACATCTTCAAAATTCGCGTGATCGACTGATACCGGTCTTCCTCGCGCAATGCCGCGCCCCGCACGTGCCGTGCGTGGGCGCGCCGCTTCGCAAGGCTTACGCCTCAATCGTCAGGCTGTGTAGGTACTCTTCCATCTCCCGGCGCTTCGCTTCGGCCTCCCGCCGCGCGGCTTCGACCTTTTCTTTCATGTCCGCGATGCGCGTCTCCGCTTCGTCGAATTGCCGCAGTTGGCGCGCGTATTGTTCGGTGTTTTCCGGCAACGCACGGATGTTGTCGCGGATGCGCTGCTGTTCGTCCTGGGCTTCCTTCAGCGCCTGCTCCGCCGCCTGCTGGTCGCGCTCCAGTCGCTCCAGTTCCATGCGGTAGGCCACGACGCGTTCCAGCGCCTGCTTCACCGCCGGCGTGATCACCGGCGCGCGCAGGTAGTAGCGAATCTGGTTCAGTCCGACATCCCCGAGCGAAATCGTCGTGTCGCCGTAGCGCTCCAGCGCTACCGCGAGCTTCTCGCTTTTCTCCGCCGCTACGTCGACGCGAAACCGCAGCAGATTCTCGGTCTTTTCGCTCGGCTCCTTCGGCTCCACCAGCGTCCACGACGAATCGTAAGGCTGCTCGACAATGACCGTCCGCGCCTTGCCCGCCTTGTTCTTGATCGCGTACACCCGTGAATCGACGTACTTGTGCTGATGAATCAGCGTGCCTTTCGCAATCCGCAGACTCATCATCTGATCCACCGTCGGCTTCTGCTCCATCTGCACCTCGGTCGACAGATCGAGCGCATACGCCACCAGCCGCTCTTCCTTCGGCGACAAATCCGGCAGCTTCGCGTCGCCGGCATACGTGCCGCCGTCAAACACCGTGACCGGCCCCTGCATGAGATTCAGCCCGGTCGAGTTCGTCAGTTCGAGTCCATTCAGCGGATGCTTCGCGTGCGTCGCGGGGTTGTAGATGCTGACCTTCTTCGCTTCGATTTCGCCGTTGAGAATCGGCAACATCGCTGAATGCTGCCGCGGAATTGAGACCGGCGTGTCGATGCGATATTCGAACAGTTCGCCGGCTTCCTGCGCATTGGCAAGGGTGGCGACGCCGGAACTAGCAAGCTCTATTTCCGGCGAGTCTTCATAACGGACTTCTGGCATGACTAATCCAGTCGCCAGTTTTCGATCACGTGCTACCATATCTGCCCTTGATCGTGTGCGGGCAGGGGCAAACGCCTCCTGTGAATATGCACCATCATGGTCTTTGTCTTCAAGCCCCTCCATCGCCCCCGCATAACTCGGCGGCCTGAGCGACGCGTACAACTCCAACTGCTCCAGCGGCCTCGGCACATACAGCGGCGTGTACAAATCCATGCGAAACGAAATCGGCCGCCCCGATACGAGCGACAACCGCACGTCATTCCAATCTTCTTCGGTCGTGTTCTCCACCGTCGCCCAGCCCTGAATCTGCGGCGTCTCATCCTCGCGCAGCACGAGCCGGTAGCTCGTCTTCCATACCGGCGTCTCCAGCAGATACGCCGCCCGAATGTTTCGCTCGCCGGTACCGTTGAACCGCAACTCGACGCTCTTCTTGTCCGCGTCATGGCTGGCCGCGAGCGTCGCGAGCGCCTTGCGCAATTCCTCCGCAACTTTGTCATTCTTAAGCTGAATGCCGCGAATCTGCGCTAAGTCGATTTGCATCATGCCGCCGTCGGTCAGCAGATTGAGCATTTCCGTCTGCACCGTCGTATCGCCCGCCGGTACCTGCTTTTTCTCCACGCCGAGAATAATCCCCGTCACATTCTGCACGCCCTGCGCGGTTGCAACGCCGGTCACTTCCACCGGCTCCCCGCGAAGCTGATCGAGCAACTGCCCCAGCGTCGGCTTGCCGGTGATGTCGACGCCGAAGCTGCGGAGCGTTTTTTCAATCGGGTCGCGCGATGCATAGCTGACAATGCCGACCGAGCCGCCGCTGAAGTCCTGCACGACGAGCGACTTGAGAATGTCGTTGATCTGATCCGTGCGAAACCGCAGCTCCGCTTTCGCACTGCCGCTGACGGTGCCGGTCGCTTCGAACAACCCGACGCCGCTGTTGAACAGATTCACGCGCGTAATCTCGAGATCTGCGCTTTGCTCCGCGTGCTGCGCCGATACCGCGCCCTGAAACGCCGTCGCCGTCAAACTCGCTGCAATAACCCAAAAAGCTCTCATCTATTCACTCCCATCTATTCGTTACTTATACAAATTTTTTTGGCATTTCTGTCCGAACCCCTTGCGCCAAGCAAGGGGCCGCGACGACAGGCAACAAGCAAAAGCGACAATCGCGCGGCGGTCGTCCCATCCGTTCAAACCCGTTGTGCACGCATCCCACCCGCCTCAGTTTGTGGGGCGTGCGTCCGGCCCACCTGAGCTTGTGGTGCAGGCGTCCCGCCTGCACGACATCCGGGCGCAATCCTTGCGCACCATTCTATTCTGATCGGCAACTAGACCCGCAGTTCCACAGCCCATCACAACCAAACATATACGCACACCTTCCGACACCGTCGCATGCTACGCCCGGCCTCCCACAAAGGCTTCACACAATCAAAAAGCCGGCTGGGGGATTGACTCGACCGTTTACATCCCGGGTGTCGGGTATTGGGTATCGGGTGTCGGATGTCTGGTGCCATGGTTGCATCGCGCAGGAAGCGGTCGATCACTCGAAAAACCGCATCGCGGTGCGAGCATGCCGCCCCAAAAACCTCGCAAATCACAACTCCCCCGACCCCTCATCCCCTAACACCGCACACGATCCATTCGACAAATCGCCAATAATCTTTCGCAACTCCTCCACCCGCTCGACGGGCATTTCAAACTGCAACCGCACTTGCGCGCCAAAATCTTCCTCAATCGCGCGCGATTCAAAATCCGCCAGCGCCCGCTTTACGAGTTCATAAATCGCATACGGCACCTCCACCGCCAACCGCACCCGCTCGACGCGTTCCTCCGTCTCCAGCGCCGCGAGCCCCGCCTGCGCCGCCGCCGTATACGCGCTTACCAACCCTCCGGTTCCCAGCTTCGTCCCGCCGAAATACCGCGTCGTCACCAGCGCAATGTCGCCGATCTTCGCGCCGCGCAGTACCGCCATGGTTGGCGGCCCGGACGTCCCGGCAGGCTCACCGTCGTCGCTCATGCCCTCGGTCACGCTTCCGCCGAAGCCGACGATGTATGCATAGACGTGATGCGCAGCATCGGGCATCTCCTCGCGCACCCCACGCAAGAACTCGCGGGCCGCGGCTGCCGTGTCGGCACGTGCGATCGTCGTGATGAAGCGGGAATTCCCGGCTCGTGTTTCGACCCGCGTGCGGGATTTTGGAACCAGATAGCGTGCCATCGGCACATTTTAGCGAACGATGCCGTTGTGCCAGAGAGCAGAATTCATCTGGTTGCGGAAGATGCTGCGACTGTACCGACAGCCAAATGGGCTGAAACGCTGGACCGAGCGCGCACCAATGCGTTTCAATCACATTCGGGTAGCACTTCAAGTTGTTCTATGTTTTCCGCGGAGTGTCTGGACCGCGCGGCAGTGCTATAGTGGGATTTTTCAGAATTCCGAGGAGTACGAGCCTGATGAACAAAACCGCCCCGACGCTTCGGGCCGCGCGCGGCACCGACCTTTCGTGCAAAGGCTGGCAGCAGGAAGCCGCCCTCCGCATGCTTTTCAACAACCTCGACCCCGAAGTCGCCGAGCGGCCCGAAGACCTCGTCGTCTACGGCGGCATCGGCAAAGCCGCGCGAAGCTGGCCGGATTTCGAGCGGATCGTCGCGACGCTCAAACGCCTCGAAAACGACGAAACGATGCTGGTGCAATCGGGCCGTGCCGTCGGCGTCATCAAAACACACGCCGACGCTCCCCGCGTGCTGATCAGCAACAGCATGCTCGTGCCGAAGTGGGCGACGTGGGACGAGTTCCGCCGCCTCGAAGCACTTGGCCTCATGATGTACGGCCAGATGACCGCCGGCTCGTGGATCTACATCGGCACACAAGGCATCCTGCAAGGCACCTATGAAACCTTCGCCGCACTCGGCAGGAAACATTTCGCCAAATCCGATCAGAGCCAAGCGACCGATCAGAGCCGAATGAGGGATCAGAGCCGCGCCCGTCAGGAAGCGGAGGGAACGAGCGTCCCGAGCCACGCGCAACGAAAGCAAGAAGACGCGAAAACGACAGGCCCCCTCACCGGCAAGCTCGTCGTCACCGGCGGTCTCGGCGGCATGGGCGGTGCGCAACCGCTCGCGGCCACGTTCAACGGCGCCGCCTTCCTCGGCGTCGACGTCGATCGCACCCGCATTCAAAAGCGCATTGACACCAAATATTGCGACAAAATCACCGACAATCTCGACGAAGCGCTCGATTGGGTGCTTGACGCCAGGAAGTCACATACCGCGCTCGCCGTCGGACTCGTCGGCAACATCGCCGACGTCCTCGCGGAACTGATCAAACGCGACATCACGCCGGACGTGCTGACGGACCAAACCTCCGCGCACGACCCGCTCACCGGTTATGTGCCGAACAACATGTCGTACGATGAAGCACTCGCGCTACGCGACAGCGATCCGGATCGCTACACGCGCGAAAGCTATCGCACGATGGCCGAACACATCGCGTGCATGCTCGAACTGCAACGACGCGGCGCGATCACGTTTGATTACGGGAATAATTTGCGTGGCCACGCAAAAGAAGCGATTGAGCGCGGCATCGTGCGAATCGAGGATCTGAATTCGTCTCTCGTCACTCGACGTTCGTCACTCTCTCCGCAAAGCTCGGCAGGAACCTCGGACTCCCAAGCAAGATGGGGGACCGGCTCTCAGCCGGTCAATGCGGATTACGACCCCTTCCGCATTCCCGGCTTCGTCCCCGAGTACATCCGCCCGCTCTTCTGCGAAGGCAGCGGGCCGTTCCGCTGGTGCGCCCTCTCCGGCGACCCGGCGGACATTGCGGTCACCGACGAAGCGGTGCTCGCGACATTCCCCGAAGAAGAGCATTTGTGCCGCTGGATCCGCATGGCCCGCGAGAAGGTCGCGTTTCAGGGTCTGCCATGCCGCATCTGCTGGCTGAATTATGGGCAGCGCGCGAAGATGGGTCTCGTGTTCAACGACCTCGTTCGCACCGGCAAGGTCAAAGCACCGATCGTCATCGGTCGCGACCATCTCGACTGCGGCTCGGTCGCGTCGCCGAACCGGGAGACCGAAGCGATGAAGGACACGTCCGACGCGGTCGCGGACTGGCCGATGCTCAACGCACTCGCGAACACTGCATGCGGCGCAACGTGGGTCAGCCTCCACCACGGCGGCGGCGTCGGCATGGGCTACTCGCTCCACGCCGGCCAGGTCATCGTCGCCGACGGCACCGACGAAGCCGCCGCCCGCCTCCAACGCGTCCTCACCGCCGACCCCGCGATGGGTGTCTTTCGGCATGTGGATGCGGGGTATGAGGAGGCGATTGAGGTTGCGAAAAAGAAGGGTGTGGATGTGCCGGGGCTGCAATGAAAATTGAAGATGTTATAATTGTGAAAACAATGTCGAAGTATCTGGGACAAGGAGTGTATTCAATCGGCGAAGCTGCCAAGCTTACCGAGATCGCTCCGGGTTCCGCCCGTAGGTGGTTTTTCGGGCGCCCTGATTCCGCTTCTGGCTCTGTTCTTTCGCCTGATTATCCTCGGGTCGGAAAAGAAGTCGCGATAAGTTTCCTTGATTTGATCGATCTGTTGGTCGTGGGGCGATTTCGAGATCTCGAAATACCGCTTCAAACTATCCGTCGAGTTTATGAGCGGTTGCAAGATCGTCTTTGCGAGGACCATCCATTCTGTCATCATAAACTTTTCACTGATGGAAAGATTATTTTCATTGAAGCGTCAAACTCGATCGGTGATGTTCGTCTCGAAGAAGCGATGTCCGGTCAACAAGCATTTCCGAAGGTTCTTAAAGAGTATTTAAGGGAAATCGACTACGACCCATCAACTCAGCTTGCAAGCCGATGGCGAATTTCCTCAGGTGTTGTCTTAGACCCGCTTCGAAATTTTGGGAAACCAACAGTTGAGGCGGCCGGTATATCGACATTTGTGCTTGCGAATGCCATTGTTGCGAACAATCGAAACGCGGAGATGGTAGCAGACCTTTATGGCGTAACACCCGGAAATGTCATAAGCGCCTACGA
>JBFWWY010000012.1:0-15076 GCA_050245935.1 Phycisphaerae bacterium
CGATCCGAATGACCCGGCCAGCCCGTTCTGCAGCAGCAACTTCTATAACATCTTCGTGAACGAAGACGGCGACGCGTTGCCGCCGGGCTCGACCTTCTTCAGCCTCGTCCTTGCCCCTGCACGATATAACGTCGGCGTGTTCTTCGACTTCAACAACAACACCGCGTTGCCGCCGGAATGCCCGAGCGGCGGACGGTATCGGTTGACGATCACCTGCAACGACCCGTGCATGTTCACCTGCACGGATACGGAGAACGAGCCGGATTGCGGCGAAGCCGCGCAGCTCAACGCTGGTTGCTCCGTGACGCCGACCGGGGCATTTTCGCCGATGACGGTTGGAAACGCCGTCTGCGGAACCAGTCGTCTGGTCACGATTCTGGACAAGATGGGCGATCCCATGACGGCGACCCGCGACATCGACTGGTGGCTGGTGGATCTGCCGACCGACGGCGATTACGACATCAGCGTTCAGGCTGAGTTTGAATCGCTGTTCCTGATGCGCCGCGTCGGAGATCCGATCGATTGCACGACGCCGTTGGTTGCGAGTCTGCAGATCTTCCAGTGCGCGGACGCGCAGTTCACGATTACGAATCTGACCGCGGGACAGTACGCATTGTTCCTCGCACCGGACTTCAACTCGTATGCACGCTTCAATGAAGGCGTGCAGGCAGGTGAAGCATGCGGGTCGGCCTACTCGCTCTGCGTCAACTGCGGTGCGCCGCCGATGGGCGTTTGCGCCGACTCCAACTGCGATGGTTCGGTAACGGTCTCCGACATCGGGTTCTTCGTCACGGCTGTTGCACAAGGCGAAGCGGCCTGGAACGCGGCGTTCCCCGGCGGCATGGCCTCGTGCCCGTTCAGTGTCAATGACATCAACGGCGACGGCTCCGTTACCGTCTCGGACATCGGACCGTTTGTGAACGCGGTGACCGGCGGCGGTTGCCAGTAACATTGAGTCGACCGAGACGCTCCGCGAGTCGTTCGCGGAGCGTCTGAATCATCGACGATGAATAAATCGCGGCGTTCGCACCTCTCGTGCGACGCCGCTTTTTTCGTTTGTGGTGTGTCGTGCGCGTCGTACCCAGCTTGTGGCCCCCGTCGTCACGCTGAAGCGGTTCGTGCGGCACACTGGTGTGGCGCCGGCGTCCCGTCGGTGCGATTCGCGTTCTACAAGCAGGCGTTGGGTGTTGTCCTGTCGTCCCGCGACTGTGTGGCGAGGTCTGCTGAAAACCGCAGCGAGAATCGCATAGGATAGGAGGTATGGATCGCCCGCTCCGCTACGTCCTTCTCGAACACACGCCGCCGCGCGCGTTCGGGCCGGATCAGGAGCCTTTCGAGAAGCACTGGGACCTGATGCTGGAGCAACCGGACAAGCCCGGCCTCGCAACCTGGCGACTCACAGAAGATCCACTTCATGCAGAGGGCGCCATCAAAGCAGTGCGCCTGCCCGATCACCGCAACGACTATCTGGATATCGAGGAAGCAGAACTCAGCGGCAACCGCGGCGTCGTGGTTCGGCGCGATGTTGGGCAATACACTTTGATTTCAAAGAAGAACGGCGATTTTGCCCTCCGCCTCGCGGGCGATTTGTTGCAGGGCCGCTATGTGATTCGAAACGAGCATTTTATTGCTGAAATGGAGTGATGGATCAACTGAAATGAACATGCGATCAGAGCCGCGCCCGTAAGGAAGCGCAGAGACATCCAATCGCGCGCAGTCAGTCACATTGCATGCGATATCAACGTTCGACTTTTTCCGTAGTTCGTTTCCCCATCAAATGCAAGAAAATACCACTAAGTTCTCCAAGCCCCGGAGCTTTTTTGGCGATCGAGCGGAGCGACCGCTTCCTGATCCCGTCATTTGTCGGGACGGCCCTGTTCATTTCGGAAAGCGAACGTTACTGGTGGGAGATTTCTAATTCTTCTCCGTGTCTCCGTGCCTCCGTGGTTGCCTTTCTTCCAGCTAATAAGCCTTCCCAAACACAACCCGCCGCGCACTCGGTTCACCCGAAAACGGACACGTCCCCGTCTCCGCTTCCCCCTCCAGCGGAATGCAGCGAATCGTCACATTCAGATCGCGCTTGAGCTGCTCCTCCACGTCCGCCTTACCGTTCCAGTGCGCCAGCGCGAAGCCGCCGTGAATCTCCGGCTTGTCCGTATTCTTCGGCGTGAAGTATGCATACAACTCATCTTTGGTGTCGATGTGCCTGGTGTTTTCGGCGCGAAACCCCTTGGCGCGTTCTAACAGATTCTGCTGGATTTCGTCGAGCATGGACGCCGCCGACGCGACAAACTCGCCGCGCGGCATGGATGCCTTTTCCTTCGGTCCCTTATCGCGCCTTCCGAAAAACACCGAATCGCTTTCAATATCGCGCGGGCCGATCTCCAGCCGGATCGGCACGCCGCGCTTGATCCATTCCCACGTCTTGTTGCCGCCGCGGGCGTCGCGCGTGTCCAGTTCGACTTCGACACTGCGACCGTGATATTGCTGCGAACGCAGTTCCGCCGCCAGTTTCTCGCAGAATTCCAGTACTGTCGCGCGGGTCTCCTCCTTTTGGAGCATGGGAATGATGACCACATGCGCGGGTGCGACTTTCGGCGGGATAATCAGCCCGTCGTCATCGGAATGCACCATCGTCATCGCGCCGATCATGCGGGTGGTCATGCCCCAAGAAGTGGTCCAACCGTATTCGAGCTGACCCTGCTCGGTCTGGAACTGAATTCCGCTGGCCTTTGCAAAGTTCTGGCCGAGAAAGTGCGACGTTGCGCATTGCAGTGATTTGCAGTCCTGCATCATCCCTTCGATGCAGTAGGTGTCGACTGCGCCGGGGAATTTTTCGCCTTCGCTTTTGCGACCCTTAATGACCGGAATCGCCATCCAGTTCTCTGCGAAATCCGCGTAGACGTCTAGCATGCGCATCGTCTCTTCGCGCGCGTCCTGCTCGCTTGCGTGAACGGTGTGACCTTCCTGCCACAAGAATTCCGCCGTCCGCAGAAACAACCGCGTGCGCATTTCCCAGCGCACGACGTTCGCCCACTGATTGATCAGCAGCGGCAGATCGCGATACGACTGCACCCACTTCGCGAACGACGCGCCGATGATCGTTTCCGACGTCGGCCGCACGATCAGCGGCTCTTCGAGTTTGCCCGTCGGAATCAGCTTTCCGTCGGGTCCGGCTTCGAGCCGATGATGCGTGACGACGGCGCACTCTTTCGCAAATCCCTCGACGTGTTCGGCTTCCTTTTCCAGAAAACTCAGCGGGATAAACAGCGGAAAATATGCATTTTTGTGCCCGGTCGCTTTGAACATGCTGTCGAGCGTCCGCTGCATATTCTCCCACAGCGCATACCCCCACGGTTTGATCACCATGCAACCGCGCACCGGCGACGTCTCGGCGAGATCGGCGGCTTTCACCACCTGCTGATACCATTCGGGATAATCTTCCTGCCGGGTAGGGGAGATTGCGTTTTGAGCTTGCTTGGCCATTATTTGCAAAATCTTTCTATCAGTGGGGGACCGGCTCTCAGCCGGTCCGTTCGCGTGCTACAGGCACGCATTGCAAACGCGAATTTTGCGTAGAGTGTAACGAAGGGTGCGATTGGCGCACACTACGAACTTTTGTCCGCGCTCGAATTCCGTTACAAATACGCGATTACTTGCTGCTCGAACTGGCTAAGAGCCGGTTCCCCCATCAAACGTGGATGATGGCAGGCACAGTGGGGGGGACCGACACTCAGTCGGTCAGTAAGCGAATCAATGGGGAGTGGAACGAAGATGGATACAACCATGCAGAAAACCGGAATCACCGCGGTGCCGACGCTGAACTTAAAGGCCGGCTTCGCGGCGCAGCGCGAGGAACTGCTCGCGGAGCTGCAGGAAGTCGCGGAGAGCGGCTATTACGTGCTGGGGCCGAAGGTCGAGCAGTTCGAAGCGGCGCTGCGCGAATACAACAACGCGAAATTCGCACTCGCACTGTCCTCCGGTACGGACGCGCACCTCGCGGGCATGATGGCGATGGGCATCGGGCCGGGAGATGAAGTGATCGTCCCTGCGTTTACGTTCTTCGCGACTGCGGGCTGCGTGTCGCGATTGGGAGCAACGCCGGTTTTTTGTGACATTGATCCCGTCACGTATAACCTCAATCCAAAAGCGATCGAAGCCGCGATCACCAAACACACGAAAGCCATCGCGCCGGTCCATTTATACGGTCAGCTCGCCGACATGCGAACGATTCTCGCGATCGGCAAGAAAAATAACATACCCGTCATAGAAGACGCGGCGCAGGCGATCGGCGCAAACGACGACGAACTCGGATTTGCGGGTGCGATCGGTCACTTCGGCTGGCTGAGTTTTTATCCGACGAAAAACCTCGGCGCGATGGGCGACGCCGGCGCGCTGCTGACAAACAATGAGGAATTTTACGAGCTTTGCCGCAAGATTCGCGTCCACGGCAGCGGGCACACCTATTTTCACGACGTCGTCGGCGGAAACTTCCGCATCGATGCGATCCAGGCAGCGCTGCTGACGATCAAGATGAAGCGGCTCGAAGAAGTCACCGAGCAGCGCCGCGACCGTGCGCACGGCTACACGCAGCGGATTCAGGCGGCGGGGCTCGATCCGGAATTCGTGGAAACGCCGCGGGAGAAGTTCGGCCGACACGTGTATCACCAGTACATCCTCCGCGCGAAAAAGCGTGACGATCTGATGACGCACCTGCGCGAGAAGAATATCGGCTGCGGGATTTACTATCCGCTGCCGCTGCACATGCAGAAGTGCTTCGCATACCTGGAGCAGAAGGAAGGCAGCCTGCCGGAATCGGAGCGGGCGGCGAATGAAGTGCTGGGTTTGCCGATTTATCCGGAATTGTCGGACGATCAGCTCGACTACGTCGTGGCGGCGATTGCGGAGTTTTACCAGCACTAAATCAAACGCGAGACACGCATACACAACAAAATTGGTTTGCGGTCACACGATGTGCCGTTTTTCGGATCTCGAAAGATTCGCGCCGGCCGAAGTGGGGCAAATCCATTTGCAGTCTGGTGTACTTTGCTCACGAAGGGACCAAATTCCCGCGCGCACCTGCTGAAATCCCGCAAAAGACCATTGAACCAAAATCGAAAGAATCGGTATCATAGCGATTCGCGATCTATACACTTCTCAAATCGCGATTGGGGGTTCCGAAATCTTCGGACCGTCGACAAAGGGTGGGGAACAATTCAACCTTCAACGCTCTATTCGTGGAGCAGAGAAACATGAAGCCGCGTTTCGCAGCGCTGTTGAGAATCAATCGGTCCCTCGTTGCACTGATACTATTCGCGATGCCGGTCTTCGCCGACAGCGGCCCCCGCGACGTTTTTTTGGATGACTTTGATCAAGGCCCCTCTCCGCTGTGGGGGAACGAAGTGGGAGACTGGACTACCCTGGGCGGCGTCTACTTTGCCCAGCAACCGTCGAACAACCCTGCGACCCGCACGTTTCTGCCGCTTCAGTATCGAAATGTCGACCTTGAGGTGGATGTGAATGCGCTGCGCGATGGCGGACTCTTTCTGCGTTACAACCTGGACGGTGACGGCGTTTTGCTGGTGCTCGGTGGCGCCGGTGGCGGCGCGCATCCGCCTGGAGGTCCGGGACACGACGGTCTCTACTGGCATACGATCGTCAATGAAAACATCACGGGAACATTCGGCAGCGTTAACGGACTCGGTATTTTGGATCAGGACGTGCACTTGCGCGTTGTGGTTTGCGGAGCGAGGTATTCAGTCTATCTCAATGACGCTGATATAGCGGCTACGGAACTCGTTACCGATCAGTTTTCCAGCGGGCGCATCGGTCTGTACGATTATTCCGTGCAATCGCCCCAGTCGTTCGACAATTTCGTTATGGTTTGGACGCCGGCCAGCGACGGCGACATGAATTGCGACACACTCGTCACGGTTTCTGACATCGGCGGCTTCGTGTTGGCGTTAACGAATCCCGCCCAATACGCGATAGACTTCCCGGAATGCAACGTTTTGAATGCGGATGTAAACGGCGACGGCACCGTGAGCGTCGGCGATATCGGTGCGTTCGTGACGCTTCTGACAGGTTGCTAAGTAAATTCGGCGGGCAATCGTTGCACGCGGTACTTGCAAGCTGACGATCTCCATCTGATCGTCGATGACGACCGCCTCCCGTGGCGGGGTTCTGGCAATCAGCCGGAAGGTTGTGTTTCTGCGACTTCGTCCGCGAACGCGATGGCATTCTTGCGCGTTTTGGCGACGTACATGGCTTTGTCCGCAAGGTCGAGAAGCGCGTCACCGTTCGCTGCATTGTGCGCCCGCAACAGAGCGATGCCGATCGACATGCCGCATTGCGCCCCGCCTTGTTCCATCGTCCGAACCCGTTGCGAAAAGAGTGCCAGTGCGCGTTCGGCGACGTGGCGTGCTTCCACCGGGCGCAGGTTGGAGAGGAGCAGGACGAATTCATCGCCGCCGTAGCGATACGCCCGGTCGCATTCCTTGCGAATCGTTGCCCGCAGTAGCTCGCCGGCGAATTCAAGAAGGTCGTCGCCGGACTTGTGACCCAGGGCATCGTTTAATTTCTTGAAATTGTCCAGGTCGATCCACAGCGCGCAGAGTTCGTGCCGTTTCTTCTGATGCTGCGCGACAAAGTCTTCCAGCTCGTTTTCCAGTGCTCGTCGGTTACGCAAACCCGTCAGCGCGTCGGTGCCCGCTTCGATTGCGGCGCGCCGGGCGGCGAGAGCCGCGTCCTTGGTTCGCGCTTCGACGCGTCGCTCCATCGAATACCGCAACTGCGAGGCTTCTCCGCGACTTCGTGCAATTTCGCGTTTCAACGCCAGCAGTGACTTCGCAATAAGGCCCAGTTCCGGCGGCGCGAAATTGTTGTCCGCAAGTCGTTTGAGATCCTCTTCCACGGCGTTGACGCCTTTGCAGGCATTTCGCAGCGGGGCGCAGATGAGGCCATTGATGAAAGAAATCCCGACGATCCAGGCGAGAACGCCGCAAACGGCTACGCCCGCGATGGATGCCGCTAGGGTGATTCGTGGAACGGTGCCGGTGTCTACGACCGCGGCGATTGTCCCCGCACCGTCGGCCATCGTGCTTGCGATCAGCATAAATCGCTTCGAGGCGACATGATTCGAGGTCAACGGCTGAAAAACATGGGTCGCGTTCGCATCCTTCAATTGGGCGAGCACGCCTTCGCGATCGAACAGGTCGTTCCGGCGGAACTCAAACCCGGTGCCGTCCGGGTTGAATACGCCGGCCCACGCGACGCGCGATTCTTCCGATGCGAGATCGTTCAACCATTTTCTGTCGTTGTCTCCCGGCGCATTGTCGGCCCCGGAGAGATAGGCGCGCAGGGCAACGGCCAGGAACAGATCATTCGCTTCCGTACGAACAGCAATCTGATCCTCGTGATATCGATGGAACAAGTAGCCGGCCGGCACGCCGAACCCAGCGCAGGTTATGAACAATACGAGCGTGGCACGTCCGAGAATTGTTCGCGGAAGAAAGCTGGTTCGAGTTGGCGCTGCATCACTCATTCCTTTGTCATCGGTCCGGCCCCAGACGCATTGAAATAGCGCGATTCGGTGGAAGGGGAACGCCGATAAAAAGGAAATTTGAGCGTCCGGTCGCTGATCGGAAGCAGTCTTAGCGGGATTATCTTGCGGGCAGTTGTTATTCGCTTTGAATCAAATCGGGATTGGCCGCAGCGCCTTCTTCATTCATGTCAGCAATTTCCGGATCAGAAACATCGTGGATCGCGGAGATCTCGGCAATCTCCTCCTCGATTTCGGCCGACTCCGCCGGCTGTGCGAGTGTGGGAATCGGGCTGTCCATCGGCGGAAGATCTTCCAGGCCCGATAAACCAAAAACGTCGAGGAACTTTGGAGTGGTTGCGTACAGCAGTGGTCGCCCGACCACTTCCGCGCGGCCGGCAATCTTAATGACGCCCATTTCCCGGAGTCGGGCAAGAATGTCGCCGGTGGCGACACCGCGGATGGCTTCGATGTCGGCGCGGATGATCGGCTGGCGATAGGCGATGATCGCAAGCGTTTCCATGGCCGCATCGCCGAGGCGCGTCTGCGCGCGCTGCTTGTCGAGCTTTTGCACCCACTCGTGGTATCGCGGCATGGTCAACATCTGATAGCCGCCTGCAATCGCTTCGATCCGGAATGTCAGTGCAGCGGTTTCAAAACGTTCATTGAGTCGTTCGATTGCTTCCTTGACCGCGGCAGGCGTGCCGCACCCCGCGAGGTCGGCGAGCTTCCGCGGAGAGAGCGGTGCATCCGTGGAAAATAGCAACGATTCGACAATGCGATCAAACTCTTCATGCAACGTCTGCGACGCGGCGTCGTCGTCGGTCTGAGGCGCAACGGGTTCGCGGGTTCGGGAAGGCTTTTTGCGGGACTTGGCCCGCGTTGCCGTGACGGAATCCGCGGGAGAATCGGGACTCTCGCCGTCGTCATTCTGATACGGCCGGGCTTCGTGTTCGGCTGATTGTTCGGGTAAGTCCATGACCTGTATGACGTCTTCCATGACGAGGGTCACCCCCGCGATGAAACAAGAATAAGTTCGCGTACTTGCGGGCAAAACGGCCGACGAAACGTGTTTCGGCGCTGCGTCAGAACCCCCGCAAACAGGCTGCAAAAACGCAGATCGCAGTGTAACAATGCGTGAGAATTGCGTCCAGATGCCGCGCCGCGCGCGGATCGTCTTTTCAACGACGCGCGCCGGCAGGAGGTCAAAGCGAAATCTGAAATCGTATCGTGCAACGCGCGGCACATCCGGTGCGATTTGGCTACACTTTCCGAATGCCGACGCATCATGACAAACTGGATCGCGTACACGCACAGCTCGTGCTCGTCGATGTACAAGAACGACTGTTGCCGCACATTCACGACTATGAGCGCGTCCAGACCCGTGCGCAGCTCGTCATCAAGGCGGCGAACCTCATGCATTTGCCGATAACGGTTTCCGAACAGAATCCCGAGCGGCTCGGTGCTTCCGACCCCGTCCTGATGGAGCATCTGGAGGACGCGGAAAAAATTACCAAGATGACCTTCAGCCTGTGCGCGGATCCCGGGGGACGCGATCGACTGTTGTCGCTGATGCGTCCGCAGGTGATGCTCATTGGTGTGGAAACGCACGTGTGCGTACAACAGACGGCCCTCGATCTGTTGCGCATGCAGTTGCGACCGTTCGTTCTGGCGGATGCGGTGAGCTCCCGGCATCCGGAAGATCGTGAAATCGCACTCGCGCGAATGCGTGAAGCGGGGGTTATCGTGACCACCGTGGAATCGGCGGTTTTCGAATTGTTCCACGAGGCCGGCACCGAACTGTTCCGGAAGATGCTGCCGCACATTCGCTGAATTCGCAAACGCTGAAAGTGCAGTGTTCATGTCGTTTGAGCACGATTTCGACGACGACCGAGACGATCCGCAGAGTATCGATCTTGATCCGGACGACGGGGACGACGAGCTTGCGACGGTCGTCTGTGCGTCGTGCGGCAGCGAGATCATTGCCGGGGTTCTGAATTGCCCGCGTTGCGGCGCTTATGAGTACGAACAGCGCGGTGGGGCTACGCGCGGCACTCGGATTGTCGCGGTCGTGCTGCTCGCAGCCTTCGCGTGTGGTAGCTTTTGGTGGCTTCGCTGTCATGTTTTTTGAAGAATCCTGCGGCGCGGCGGTATGATCAGGCAAAAGGTTTCAGCCATCGTGGGGTGCGCGAAGCAACTCCGCCCCCAACACGGAGATATGCATTCATGAGAAATCTCGTCGTCATTGGGCTCATTGCAACACTGCTGACTGCATCCGTCGCACGTGCCGATCTCGAAAAAGGCAAACTCGCGCCGGATATCGAAGCCAAGGAGTGGTTGAACACGCAGAAGCCGGTTTCGCTTGCCGAACTCCGTGGGATGGTGGTTGTGCTGTACTTCTGGGTCTCTTTCCACGAAGGCGGGCAGTCGGTATTGCCGCTGATGACACTTGCGGACGGCAGCGATCTCGCCGGTCGCAAGGCGGGTGTGTACATCATGGGGGTGACGGATGCCGACCGAAAGCGCATGGAAGAGCAGGTCCGCAAGGCCAAGATCTTTTTTCCGATCGCCCTCGAATCCAAATCCGACGACGAATACGAAATTGAGAGTTTTCCCCGTGCCGTCATCCTCGATACGGACGGAAAAATTGCCTGGACCGGCTGGCCGGGCGAAGGGGGCGGGGACGCGATGTTGCAAGCGATTCTCGACGTGATTGAAGAATCGCCGCCGACTCGGACCCATCCCCGCGAAGCAGCGGTCTGTTACGAATTGCTGGACAGCGCGAAAGGTGCGATTGCAACCGGCGATTATCGCTCGGCCTACGTTTCCGCGCGGCAGGCGAATGAGCATGCGCTGGCCGGCGATCCGCTGAAGGCCCGCTGTCAGGATTATCTGGATTTGTTGGAGGCGATCGGGCAGGACCTCCTCGCGAATGGCGAGCGGGAAATTGTCACGAACGAGTTTACCGCCGGCGTTAATTATTTTGATCGTGCCGCCCGCGAGTTCCGCGGCATGGAATGCGGAAGGCAGGCGCGCAAGCGACTGCTGGCCCTTGCCAAAGAACACGATGAAGTGCAATCGATTCTCGATCGTCAGGAGGAGGAGACCCTGGCGTATCGCGATCTTTACGAATCGATCGAAGCGATCAAGCGCCAGCAGTTTGCGAGTGCGTACGAACGGCTGAATGCCATGGTAAAAGAGCGGGGCCAGACCGACGCCTCCAAGGACGCGCGCGTGCTGATGGATCGGATTCAGGGGCACAAGGATGTCTGGCGTCTGGTTCGCGATCACATGGCCGCGAGTGATGCCGAGCCGATGCTTTCGGAGGCGCGATCGGCCATTCGCCGCAAACGGTTCAGCGAAGCGCAGCGAATTCTCAGGAAGATCATGGATCAGCATCCTGACACACAATACGCCAGCAAGGCCCGCGAAATGCTCATTGAGTTGCCCTAGCGCAAGCCGGCGAATTGCGCGATATACTCGCAGGAAATGGGCGAAAAAGATCCTTATGAAATTCTCGGTGTCGCGCGCTCGGCCTCGCAGGACGAGATCAAGCGCGCCTATCGACAACTGGCCAAACAATACCACCCCGACCGCAACCGGAACGACCCCTCCGCCACGGCGCGCTTCAAGGAAGTGCAGGCGGCCTACGATGTTATTGGTGACCCCCAGCGCCGCGAAGAGTTTGATCGCTTCGGTGCCGGCGGACCTGTCCCGGAGTATCAACGCTGGCAGTCGCACCCTGGTGCGGGTGCCGATTTCTCCGGTGCGGATATCCCGTTCGAAAATCTCGGCGACCTGTCGAGCATTTTCGAGCAGTTTTTCCAGCGCGGCGGCGCGGGCACTGCCGCACGCGGTCGAAGGCAGAGTCGAAACTCCAATCGAGCCGGAGGTGACGCCGGAACGCTGGAACACGCCGTCGATCTGAGTTTTGAGGAAGCGGCGCAAGGAACCTACCGGGAAGTATCGATTTCCAGTAACGGTCGCGCAGAGCACATCAAAGTGCGGATCCCCGCAGGGATTGAGAACGGCAAAAAAGTGCGCGTGAGCGGCAAGGGACGCTACACGGCGACCGGGCGCGGTAACCTGGTCATTACCTGCCGCGTTCGCCCGCACGCGTTCTTTCGCCGAGAGGGCAGCGATCTGCTGCTGGAGGTCCCGATCGGCGTGACCGAAGCGTTGCTCGGAACGAAGGTTGAGATTCCCACCCTGTCGGGGAATCGGGTTTTGCTGACCATTCCGCCGGGGACGTCATCGGGCAGCAAATTGCGCATTCGCGAGCAGGGGGTGAGGGATCTGCGGACGAAGAAGAATGGCGATCTGCTCGCCGTGATTCGCGTGGTCGCGCCGCGCGAGATTTCCGACGATGCCAAACGCCTGGCAACTGAACTGCAGTCCGTCCTGCGGGAGTTGCCGCGCAGTGATGTCCCGTGGAGATGATGAGTTGCGCGATCGTTCGACATTTGGCCGCAGTCGCATTGTCTTCGGCGTCGTGTTTCTCGCTCTTGTTTCCTTGTTTGCGATGATTTTGTATCTCAGCGCGAACACCGCGCGGGAAGCATTTCGCATTCGCCGCGCGACCGGGGATATGGAAGTATCCTCCAAGCCCCTGACTTCGATTCTGCTGGTCGGCGTCCTTGCGACGATCGTCATTGTGTTTTTTCTCTGTGGTGCATATTTGTTGATGCGAGTGGGGCGCATGGTGACGCGGGAAAAGGTCGGCGGCAGCGAGACCGAACTGCCGGACTCGTGGCGCGCCTCGCGCGTTTCCGAAGACGAATATCAACGTGTTGATGAGCAGCTCATGGAACTTCAGCGGGAATGGGAAGATGAGGACCGCGACGACCAGGAGCGCGACCATGAATGATCCATTCACGCCCCAGCAAATGGACCGCACCCTGCAAAAGCGGCTTGAGCGACTTTACGTGTTCTGGCTGGTCAGTTTTTTCCTGTTGCTGGCACTCACCGTGATCGTCTCGCTGGCGGCCCGTGGCGTCCTTATCCAGCAACAGCGGCGTATCGCCGAGTTGGAGGGCCGTGTGCAGGTTCTGGAAACTGGCATCGATTCGAGTTTGAAGGTTCCAGCAGACGTCGCGAACGAAACCTCTGAAGAATAGCGTTCAGCGAAGGGGGCGCTAGATATTGTCCAGCAGGCTTCCCTCCGACGCTTCTTCGGCGTCGCGCTGGGCTTTGATTGCCGCCCACTCTTCCTTCGTCACCATGACTTCCCGGGCCTGCGAGCCTTTGTAATCGCCGACGATCCCCGCAGCGAACATCTGGTCAATCAGGCGCGACGCGCGGCCGTAGCCGATGGTGAGGCGGCGTTGCAGCAGACTGACCGAGCCGCGGCGCGTCTCGATGATCGCGTCCACCGCCTGATCGAACAGTTCGTCGCGCTCGGTGACGCCTTCCGCCTCCGCCGAGGGCACGCGCATCAGTTCCGGACTGTACTGCGGCTCGCCTTGCGCTTTCGCATGCTTGACGATGGCCCGCAGTTCTTCGTCCGCGATGTAGGTACCCTGTGCGCGCATCAGCTTCGATTGCCCCGGCGGCAGGAACAGCATGTCGCCTTGCCCCATCAGCACTTCGCCACCGTTCTGGTCGAGCACGATGCGCGAGTCGAGCCGGCTCGCGACGCGAAACGCGATGCGCGACGGCAAGTTGGATTTGATCAGACCGGTCACGACGTTTGCCTGCGGTCGCTGCGTGCTGACAATGAGGTGAATACCGACCGCGCGGCTCTTTTGCGCGATGCGGCAGAGATAGAATTCGACTTCCTTCGCCGAAGTCATCATCAGGTCCGCGAGCTCGTCGATCACAATGACGATGTAGGGCAGTTTGACGGGAATCTTGCCCATCTCTTCATCGCTTTCGATCGCCATCCGCTCTTTTAGCCCCTCGATTCCGAGGCGATTGTACGAGCGGATGTCTTTCACGCCGGCTTCTGCGAGCAGTGCGTAGCGCTCGTCCATTTTCGTTGCGGCCCAGTCGAGTATGCCCTCGGCTTTCGGCATCTCCGTCACGATCGGGCACATCAGATGCGGGATATCCTTGAACATCGCGAGTTCGACGACCTTCGGGTCGACGAGAATCAGCTTCACATCCTCCGGCGACCGCGTCATCAGAATCGACATGACGATGCTGGAGATACAGACGGATTTACCCGAGCCGGTCGTGCCCGCGATCAGCATGTGCGGCATTCGCGTGAGATCGCTGACGAGCGGCGCGCCCGACGCGTCTTTACCGAGATACAGCGGGATGCCCTGGCTCTCGGCCTGTTTGCCGAAAACCTGCATGATTTCCTTGATGCGGACTTTTTCCTTGTCGATGTTGGGAACTTCGATGCCGATCGTGTTTCGACCCGGCAGCGGCGCCACGACGCGAACGGCGGGCGCTTTCATCGCCCGCGCCATGTCGTTGGTCAGCGATGCAATGCGACTGACCTTCACGCCGGGCGTGAGCTTCAATTCGAAAACCGTAATCACCGGTCCGGTTTCGATGCCGACCACTTCCACGTCAACCTTGAATTCCCGCAACGTCTGTTCCAGGATGACCGCTTTGTCCTGGCACGCACGTTCCACTTCAGAGCGATTCACCGGGGGCGCTGTTTCCAGAAGCGAAAGGGGCGGCAGATCGTAGTTGATCGGCTGCGGTCGCGGATCGGTGTCGGCGCCGATGGCCGGCGGTGTTTTCGGTTTGTTCGCGCGGAGCCGGTTCAGAACAATATCGCGCACCTTCGCGGCGGACCGCGCTTTGGCCTCTTCTTCGTCTACCGGTTCATCGTCATCGTCTTCGGAGGCCTCAATGTCGTCTTCCTCGACGTCCTCATCCTCGTCCTCTTCATATTCTTCTTCAGATTCCTCGGAATCGTCTTCCTCGTACTCCACGTCGTCGTCCGCGGACGCCTCGTCCCATTCCTCGTCCTCGTCATACGACTCTTCAGGCTCTTCGAATGTTGCAGTGTCGGTACGCTTTCGCTTGCGTGGCGCGGCATCTCGCGCCGCCTCGCCGACCGCGGCCCCCGCGGTCGCGAGGCGTCCTGTCATCGTGTTGATCAGACTTGCACCGGCAGTGCCAAGGGTGCCAATTGCCGCTACGCCGGCGTGTGCGACGTTAATGCTCTGGTCACGAATGACGGGAACCGAGCGGACGAAAAATGAAACGATCCAGCGCGCGAGAGCGATCACAAGATTGTCCGCGCAAAGGATCAGGCCAATCAGCAGCGCCGCAGTGAGGATCAGCGCGGTGCCCCAGAAATCAAAATACTGCACGAGGAAAAACGAGGTGGCCGTGCCCAGGACGCCGCCGGCACCCGCGAGAGTCTGGCTCGCCGAAACCGGCAGAAAGATCGATGACATGGCGCTGCACGCAGCGCAGACGAAAGCGAAACCGACAAATCGCAGCCAAGGGTCGCTGAAGCGTACACCTTTGGTGAGGCCGACCGCCCAGGCCGTCAGTGCCACTAGCAGCGCGATGGTTCCCCATCCGAAGTAATATTGCAGCAGATACGCGAGTTTTGCGCCGATCGCGCCGCAG
>JBFWWY010000013.1:0-14239 GCA_050245935.1 Phycisphaerae bacterium
GCATCCAAAAATTGCCTCTGTGAATCGCGGCGATAAAGCGAAAGTCAAGAATCATCGGTCTCACCGCTGCAGGCCTACTAGCCGCCTGCCTGTTCACTGACATGACGGGTTCCTTCCTTCGCCGAACCCGTTATGCGTCGTTCACGCTCGACGAGATCTGCGCGGAAATGCGTACGACCTTCCCGCAGGGCACGACATGGCGGGCGATTTCCGATCAATTGGACCAGATGAACTTCGAGCATCCCGATCAGCCTGGCGAAATCGGAAATGCCTGGGGCATTCTTCGTGATGATGGTGGCGGGAACCTTGTCGTTCGTACAATTCGCGTCGACTTCCAATTGGACGCTCAACAACGACTCAACTCGCTGGAGTGCACCGAATGGCTTACTGGCATGTAATCAAAAGCCACCGGGGGGACTCGAACCCTCAACCTGCGGTTTACAAAACCGCTGCTCTGCCAATTGAGCTACGGTGGCAGGAACGCGAATGGACGCGAACGCGTGCGACGCCCGTTCAAGCGTATTGCATTTCATGACACGGCCATTCGATTCGCGACGCGAGCGGAATAAAGTTATCGACGAATCCAGTGCCGGTCAACGAACGTCACGCCCACGCCGTCAGGGCTGAGGTACCCCGCGCAGCAGCGCTTCCCAGGCTTCCTCAGAATTCCACGTTGCCAGCGGTTTCGCATCCAGAAACACGATCGGCGGAACGGTTAACTTCAAGGAATTGGCAAGGTCGATGTCCGCACGTACGGCACCCTCGCGCGGGACCATTTCCAGCGCTTTCTCCAGCTCATCGCGGGCAATGCCTTGTGCCGCTCCGGTTTCCAGAAGGAACGCGCTGTCAAAAAAAGGTGCCCGCTGATAGCACGCATCCATGAACGCGAGCGCTGCGGGGAGGCCGTTGGATTGACGAATCGCTTCGGTTGCGGAAGCCGCCGCACACGCCATGTTGTGCCCGCCGGCAACCTCCAGCGCAGGATTGCACGTTCGGCTCAGAGGGAAGTGCCGATACACCAGATGCACCATATCGGAATGAGTATCCACAACCTGTCGCAAAAGCCGGGATGCATCGCGACAGTGCGTGCATTGCAGATCAAAGAACGCCGTCATCACATGAGGCGTTTGGCGATTCCCGTAGTACAGCGTCACCGGTGCGTCGGTCAGTTCAGTTCGGATCTCTTCATTCTCGTATCGCCACAGAATGTAATCGCGCGCAGAAACGATCGCGGCATACTTTGCACCGTAATACTTGGACTGATTGCTGAAAGCCGCGACCAGAAAGTAAAGCAGCAAGACAACGACAAACAAGCTGCCGGCGGTGGCCGTCGCGCCCGCAAGCGCGAGCGAAGGCCGCGCCCCGCGCTGAATCTCCGCCGGCTTGCGCATCCACGCGACGAGCAATGACAAGAGAATGATTGCGGCGTTGATGATGTGCGCCAACACACAGCCCGTACACCAGGCCTTGAGCTGCGTGGCCATCAACTGCACCATCTGAAACGAGACGAATCCGCCGTAGAGGACGACGACGAGAATCGCCATATGCCACCACGCACCGCGCCGATTCGGTACGCCAACAAACAGATACCAGATTCCGACAAAGCCGAAATACCCAGCGCCCAGCGCCGCCCAGGGAATCGGCGGGAGCTTGTTCACCCGAATATAAGCTGCTTCAGATGTCAGCACTGACGTACACGGATCTTCCGCTCCGATTTCGGAGGGTTTGCAAATCCTGTCAATGAAGTTATTGGATTGTTCCGGCGACATGGACTTTGCCAGCAGACTCACGCTGACGAGCCAGCCGAACAGGCTCAGCAAAACGAGCGTTGTGCGCAACACGATCGGCAGGACCCGGTTCGTTGCCGGCTCGTGTGACGGAATTTCCGGGTTGTTGCGTTCCGATTCAACCATGCCTGATCACTTTCGCAGAGAAGGTCGTGAATTCCACAGTGTACCGCAGCAATGCTGGGCGGTCGAAGCGGTGCCGCGACCTCAAAAATCGGATCGCAAAGGAAAAGATGACGCATCAGGGAAGTCGCTTGAAAAGACGGATGGATAGTTGGAACGGTGAACGCGGCGAAGGATGAGGACTGAAGCTCAATCGGCGTAGCGCGTGACGATCCGATAAATCTACAGCAAAGCCATGCTAGCCGTACGACACGATGAACGGATTTTCGATGCCCGTTGCTGCGGAGACGAAATAGCAGTACCAACGAACAGATACATAAATGCTGCTGGCCAGCATCAGCCACCCACCCATTTCGGCGATAGGCCATCGACGGAGTGAAAGAATGATCACGGAGCCGATGGTCAGCAGGCTGAATTTGTAAATCGTCAACGCGCGTTCATCATGCAAAATGCGCGCCGCGATTGGATTGATCTCCTCAAACCTGCCGGAGTCCGATTCGAGAATCGTGAACCCCAGATCGAATGCGTGCATGACCCACGTGAACGCAATCAGCAGCAGAATGCGACGCGCCCGATTGAGCCGGAAGATCCGCGAGACAGCGGTCGTCGTCGTCGCGAGGCCGCGATCGAACTGATCAGGGCCGAAAGGTTGGCTCGGTAACGTGGTCATGCAGCAAGGATCGGCGGCGCCTGGATTGCGCGTGAATATTTTGCGCGAATGCCGATAACAAGTTGTGGTGGAGAAAAGAAAAGCTCATTCCGAAGGCGGATTTGTTGCTGCAGCGCGTTGCTGCGTCTCAATAACCGCTTCGCTTTCGGCGGAATCCGTCCGAATTTCTGTCGGCGGTGCATCGAGCGCCGCAATATCACCGGCAAATTGTGTTCGAAATTGCTGAATTCTGGCCGCGCTTAACTTTGTGGTCAAAGTCCCCTGAATTCGCGTGCCGTCGACACAAACGGCGTCGATCGCAACATCGTGCGTATTCTCGGAGAGAAACACCGGTCGGCATGTGAATGTGCCGGATTGCAGCGCGGACTTCCCGGCCAGTGCCCCAATTTCCTGGATGAGAAATCCCCGTGTCGCTGAAGCGCCGGTGCCGATTTGTAGCGCCGCGTCGTCGCGGGGTGCCTCGATAAACAGCACAAACGCGCGCGGTCCCGCAAACGATCCCGGCAGAGGAAATTCCGCGACGATCGTACGTCGACCATCGGACTCGCTCAGATAAGTCGCGTCCGCATCCAGATGTAACACCCGCTGCGACGGGGGCGCAAACGGCTGCTCCAGGCGAAACGCAGCGCTTTTCGCACAACCGCTCGCCGTGATGAAAAAATACATGGACAGCGCGAGGGTGCTGATCAATTTTATGCTGATGCTGCTCACGTCGCTCGCCTCCTGGATTCGCGGCAGCTTAGCCGGATCAAGCGGCTTTTACCAAGCTGCGATAAAGACTGCGAAAGCATTCGGATGACATGGCCTAGTTCCGATCCCACTATTGCAATTTCTCCAACTGCTTTCGAATCGCGACGGCCTTGTCGGTTTTGCCCGCCAACTCGTACAACGCGAGTAGCCGCAGCAACTGTGCCCGCGTCGGCGCCGCAACGCCTTCCAACTCATTCGCCAATTTGTCGGATGTACCGCCAACCGCGCTGAGCTGCGCCCACGCTTGCAGAAAGTCCTTGCGCTCCGGCGCTAATTCCAGTGCCGCGTCGAGGTGGCGCTGCGCCCGTGGCAGATCCTGTTGCGCAAACGCGATCTGAAACGCGATGAATTGCGATTCGCTGCTTTTGGGTGCCGTCGCGAGCGACTTATCAATATAGGCACGTGCCACGTCGAGATCCTGCATCTGCCCCGCGCGCATCGCCGCGAATTGATTGATCGCGGCGTTGTCCGGAAATTTTTGCAAAGCTTCGTCGAGCATTTCACTCCCGAGATCGGTGCGACCCAGCACGCCAAGCAAAAATGGAATCACTTGCACATATGCATTGGCTGGTTCGTGTGCCTGAGTCAGATACTCTTTGACAACGTTGACCGCCTCGTTGCCGCGGCCCAGACGCTGCAAGGTCGAAGCCAGCATGAAGCGAAATGTGTGATTGCGCGGCCGCTTCGCGATCGCGCCGTGCAGGGTTGCGAGCGCCTCTTCCGGCTTGCCGATCCGCACCTGGAGATCCACCAGTTGCTGCGTCGCGTTCTCGAATTCCGGACGCTTTTCGACGACGACGTTTAGCCAGTGCAGCGCCTCGTTCAGATTCTGCTGCGCGATTGCGATTTGCGCCAGTTGATCGCGATACTCCACCCGCGCTGACGGCGACTTCGCGACCGCGCGCTCAAAGTAAGGCTTTGCTTCCTCCTCGCGTCCGAGGTAGCGCAGCGCCGATCCGATTTTGCCTTCGATGCGATAGGTTTTGATCAAGCTCCAATTCGCAACGTGTTTCAGCGAATCCAGACTCGAAGCAAACTGCGCGCGGCTGCTTTCGTCGAGCACGTTCGCACGCGCATAGGCGTCTTTCGCACGATTGAGCGCTTCCGTCGCATACCACTCCGCGGTTTGTACTGTCGCAGAGTGTGCGAGAAACGCGATCCAGAGCGCCATCGCGCCGGCGAAGATGCGGCCTGCCTTCGTCAGTCTGCCGGCTTTCTTCACGTTCCAACGCGCGACGCGCTGATTTGGCTGATAAAAAAGCCGCGCGAACATCAGTAGCAGGTACGCGCTGATCGCGCTCAACCCCAGCGCAAAAAGCAGCGGAAACCCTTCGTACAATTGCTGTTGCTCGAAAAAGCGCAGGACGAGCATTGTGAGCACAAAAAACGCGGCGAGCGCGATTTCTTCGGCCCACGAAAAATCGTAGCTGCGCGGTTGTTTTGCTGGTCCCTGTCGCTTTTGCTTCGCACCGGAAGCCGGCCGCCCGACGCCGACATACAGTGCGTCTTTCGGACAGACATCGATGCAATCGAGACACTTCATGCATCCCGGATCGACGATCATACGATAGTCGCGAACCTCCTCATGCACGCGCACGTTCGACGTACACGACGCGGTGCAATGTCCACACTGCTCGCAGTCGTCCGTGACGCGAATGCGAACCGGCGCGAACCGGTCCGCGACGCCGAAAATTCCGCCATAAGGACAGCCGTAGGTGCAAAAACCCTTGTTGCCGAGAAAATAGACGATCAGGAAGCCGACGGTGAGAAAGGTCAACCCGCCGACCCAGAAGCCGGGAAACGTGTCCCAGAAGTCTTCGGTCGTGAAATGCGGCTCGAGCGGCGGCACCGCGCTACCTTGTCCGTATTGCACCCACAAACGATAGCCGAGCGGAATGATAAACATGTAAATCGCTGCCAGCAGCGGCACGAATATCAGCAGGCGCGAGCGAAACGGCTTCGGGTGGATACCGATTTTTTTGAGAAGCCATGTGCTCGCGTCCTGTAAAGCGATGATGTGACAGCCCCAGCCGCAGAAAAAGCGCCCGAAGATGAACGTCGACAGGATCGCGAGCAAAAACAGCACAAGCCCCGCGTTCACGAGCCCCTTCGAGATCGTGTACATCGACTCGCTGGGCTCGACCGGCGTGACGGTTCTGCCGGTCGCGAGCCAATGCCAGATGTGAAGCGCCGCCAGAACATGCACACCGATCAGCACCGCGGCGCGCCATTTGCCCATCCGCGATTTTTTCATCGTCGGTTCGTCGCACGTCCGCCGCACGATCGGTAATGAGACAGGTTCTGCCGGCATTAGGTTCTTCGGCCTCCGGTCAAATTCCGGCACGTTTCATTCCAGGATGGTTCATTATCGAGGCACGTTACAATTCCTTTGGGAGGGCGAAGCTCCCGCCGAGCCGTCATGAGAAAAACGCTACCCAATAGCAACAGTTTCGATTCCATCTGAGGTATAGCGCGCAACGGCTCGGCAGGAGCCTCGCCCTCCCAACCTCGACGACTGCCTGCGGGACCGGTTATCAACCCGCCAGCGCAACAACCTGTTGGGCGAGTTTTCAACCCGCTAGCGAGATAGAGGTCGCAGATGGGGGATCGCTCGGCGGGAGCCTCGGTCTCCCATGGGGATTTTCGCGCGTCCTCTGCTGACTTCAGACGATGTTGGACGCGTTGCGCCGGCGGCATTTCGCGGGTGCCGCCGCAGTGCCATGCCCAGTACACGCAACCTGCGAACAGGGCAATGGCCGACAGAAGCTGCGCACCAGCGGCACGGGCGGCGTCTGAAGCGAGAGCGAGTACGCCCGCGAGCCACAGCAGTAACATCAGCGTCGTAAACGGATGCACGCGTTGTTCGGCGCGGCGATACCGATCCGCGCGATCCGCGAGAAACGCCAGCGGCCAATAAAGTACCGGCAGATAGTGTGTCCAGAACAACGGCGTCAACACCAGCATCAGACAGCACCAGGCACCAAACTGCGCCTGCAGCGCACACAATTGATCCAGATCGCGCGGCGGCCAGATGCCGCGACTGCGCACGATCGCTGCGATTGCGAGCGTGATCGCGCCCGCCGCCACCCCGAGGTAAATCAACCAAATCGCGCTCGACGGTAGCGAAACAAAATTGATGGTTTTCGCGGCGCGACCCTCAGCGGGGTCATAATCCACTGGTGACAGCAGCCGTCGCAATACCATCGGCAGTGCATTGTTATTGTATTTCGCTTTGATCGGCTTTTCGGCGAAAATCGTGGCCTTCGCCGAGTGATCGACGACGGCGCGCTCGACGAATTCGCGATGCTGCGTCACCGTACGTTCCCAGCCGAGCGCCGCGAGCGTGCCGCCGAGGCCGAGCGCGATCATCACCGCGATCGCCGAGACGCCGGCGCGCCAGCGTCCTTTCAAAAACAGAAATCCGACGAGCACAACAGGGAAAATTTTGATTAACGCTGCGAGGCCGAATGCGATGCCGGCTTCCCATTCCTGCCCGCGGACGACGAGAAACCACCCGACGACAATCAGAAACACCAGCAACAGCGCAAGCTGCCCCAGAATGTTGCACGAGATGATGTAAGGCAACATAAGCCCAAGCGCCATCAGTGTCGCGGGGCGCGGCTTCGGCGGTAAGCCGTCGTGCAGCATGATCTCGGTGAGCAGCACCGTGGTGGCGAAGAGTGCAAGGGACAACAGCGAGAAAAGCACAATCGCGACTTGCAGCGGAAAAACGCTCCAGGGCAGCATAAAAAATGTGAAAAACGGCAGATAGTTGTGTACGCCAAGATCCGCCGAAAGGTTGCCGGTTTCGCGAAATTCCTTCGCAGTCTGCCAGAAGTCGCGGAAGTCGGTGCCGGTCTCAGCGCGAAACGGAAGGTAGATCGAGAGCACGACGGCGTAGATCGCGAGCGCGACGAGCCACGGACGCCAACCCTCCCACGGATTGCGGCGTTGTTCGTCGGCAAAAGTAATCATTTGGCTCCGAATATGCGGCGGCGCACGGCGGCGGGGTAAAGCCGCGACAAATGCCGCAGATAGCGCAGTTGCTCCGCGACGCTGAGTTTGGTTTGTCCGGCCTGCCGATCGCTGAACGTGATCGGAATCTCGACGACGTTGTGCCAGTTGTGCCGGACGATCATCTCCAACGCGATTTTATAGCCGATCGGGCGCAATGCCGAGAGGTTGAGGTCGTCGCGGCGGACCGCGAAAAATCCGGACATCATGTCACGCACGGACGTCAGCGGTCGTGCGAGCATGCGGCCGAAGAGGCTGTTGAGCCGCCGGTGCAGCGGCCAGTGCAGATCGACTTCGCCGCCGGGGACGAATCGGCTGCCGATCGCCATGTTGACTTGCGGGTCGTCGAGAGCGGCGACGAGTTCGGGGATTTTTTCCGGCGGGTGCGAGAGGTCGGCATCCATGACGACGATGCGGCGACCGCGGGCGCGGTCCATGCCGTAGATGACGGCGGTCGCGAGACCGCGATCGGCCGTGCGCACCCAGCATTCGATGGGGTATTTCTTCTTCAGATCGCGAATGACTTCGTTGGTATTATCCCGCGAATTGTCGTCGACGATGATCATTTCGTTGCACGAGGGATCGAGAGCGGCAAAAACGCGCTCGACCAGCGCCGGGAGGTTCAGCGCTTCGTTCAGCGTCGGCACGACAACGGTCGTTGCGATTTTTTCGCTGGTAGCTTTCGGGTCTTCGGCTTCGAGCGCGAGAAATGGATCGGGGTCGCTCTGCCAGATGGAGAATTGATTTTCCTCGAATGCCGGTGCCATGAGATGGAAATACCAGTGTGATCGCAAGTGCCGGAAGTGTTCGGTCATCGCCGATTTGACTTGAAGAAAACCGGGGTTTTCTTCGGAGATTGCCAGCAGGTCAGGAGGATCGACGCGGCGGAACACCAGCCACATTCGATCGATCGCAAACAGATCCTGCTTTTTGCCGATGATCTCGCCGATTTCGCTCCAGCGTATCGAGGCAGGGGGGCCGTCCCACGTCCCTGATACAGAAAAGCCCTCGCTTGTCACTGAAATTTCGGCACCATTCGCCGCGACGAGATGTGGAACATCCAAATCCATGCGGCGTAGATTACATGCAACCGCGCGATCCGCTAAGTGCCGACCGTGTTCGAATTTCGGGGGACCTTTGCCACCCGAAATTTTTGACGCGTCGAATATTTACAGTGCACGGTCGAGGCGGCGGTATTGGATGGCTTCCGCTACGTGCGCGGCCTGGAGATTTTCTTCGTTCGCGAGGTCGGCAATGGTGCGCGCGACGCGCAGCACCTTATCGTGAGCGCGTGCAGAGAGGCCGAGTTCGCTGACGGCTTGCCGCAGAAGCCGCTCGCCGTCGGCGTCGAGTTCGCAATGCTTGCGCAACAAGCGCGGCGACATGCGGCCGTTCATCGTTGTGCTGTCGGCACCGAAGCGTGCGCGCTGGACTTCGTGGCATTTCCGCACCTGGTCACGATACGTCGCACTGTCCGTGCCCGGCTGCATTTTACGCAACGCTTCGATCGGCACGGCGGGGACCTCGACATGGATGTCGATGCGTTCGAGCAAGGGGCCGCTGATGCGTGCGAGATAGCGGTCGATCATCGGCGCAGAACATTTGCAGGGTTTGCGGGGATCGGTGAAATAGCCGCAAGGGCAGGGATTCATCGCAGCGATGAGTATGAAACTCGCGGGAAAGCAGACGCTGGAGTGCGCGCGGGCGATGGTGACGTTGCCGTCTTCAATCACCTGGCGGAGGCTTTCGAGCACGTTGCGATTGAATTCGGGAAATTCGTCGAGAAACAGCACGCCGTGATGGGCGAGGCTGACTTCGCCGGCCTGCGGGATTGAGCCGCCGCCGATAAGGGCCGGGGTGCTGACTGAATGGTGCGGCTGACGAACGGGGCGCGTCGCCAGCAATCCCGTCGTGTGATTCAGACGTCCGGATGCCGAGTAAATTTGCGTCGTTTCGAGCGATTCGTTCAAACTCAGACGCGGCAGAATCGTGGGAAACCGTTTCGCGAGCATCGTCTTGCCGGTCCCGGGCGGGCCAAGCATCAGCACATTGTGGCGACCGGCCGCGGCGACGAGCAAGGCGCGCTTCACCGCTTCCTGCCCGCGCACGTCGGCAAAATCCACGTCGTAATTGGCCGACGAAGTGAGCAACTCTTCGAGATCGACCTGCGTCGGCTCCAGCGGCAATTCACCCGCCAGAAACCCCGCAGCTTCTGAAAGTGTGGATACGCCATACACCTCGACGCCATCGACGACCGCGGCTTCGTTGGCATTCTCGCGGGGTACGACGACGCCGCGAAATTCACGGTCTTTTGCGAGCATTGCGAGGGAGAGTGCGCCTTTGATCGGACGCACGTTGCCGTCCAGCGCGAGTTCGCCGGCGATGAGATAATCCTCGGAGATTTCCGAACGAAACTGGTCGTCGCCGAGCATCAGTCCGAGCGCAATGGGCAAATCGAAGGAAGGACCTTCCTTGCGAATGTCGGCGGGTGCGAGATTGATGGTGGTTTTGGTACGCGGGAGGTTGAAGCCGGAGTTCTGCAATGCGGAACGGATACGGTCGATGCTCTCCTTCACGGCGTTATCGGGCAGTCCGACGAGCGTCGGGAAGCCGAAGCCGCGATTGGTGACGTCAACTTCAATTTCGCAGGCGTTTGCTTCGATGCCTGTGAGGGCCATGCTGTGCAGCCGGGTGAACATGAGTGGGAGTATAGGGGTGGAGGGGTAACGGGGTGAAGGGAGTGTGTGCCCCGAATTGGTGCGTTTTCGCGGGGAGGGATTTTCGGCGCTAGCACGCGCGGATTCGCGCGGCGTTTTGCGTACTATGATGGGCTGGTTGGTATGCCGATCCAGTAAGAGACACTGGCAAACAGGCATCAGCATCGGCAGGGCATGTATGCCGCTGCAGGTTTTCACGGCCGGAGCGTTACGCGATGGGTGTCACGCCCGAAGAACGAATTGACAAATGGCTGGCGGCGGCGGGAAAGAGCCGGCGTGTCCCGCAGAATATTCGGCAGCGCGTCATCGTCGCGGGCGAGTTTCTGGAGAAAACGGCGCGCATTCGCGACGCCGCATCCTATCTGCGGGGTATCGATTTCTCGCACCCGGTAGTCGTGTTGCGGCAACTGCCGGATGGCGTGTACGCACAGTACAACGTTCATCTTGGCAATTGGTTTACGCTGGTCGGGTATCCGGCACAGCGACTCGGCATTTCCGCCGACGGAAAACCGCGTACGTTGTATCGACCCGTCGGTCAGGTTGCGGCATTGCAGTCCACGGCACGTACCACGCGCGATACGTGGACCAAAGGCAGGAGCGTCAATCAGAAACTGCGCGAGAAACTGCTGGATGCCGTGAAACCGATGACACTCCTCGATCGAGACAAAAAACCGCGATCGTTGAAAGAGAAGGAAAAGTTTGTCGACCGGCGACTTGGGGAAGACGTGGGGGGCGGCGGAATTCAGTATTTTGTTGCGAATAAGTATCAGATGACGCGCGTAGAAAGCTCTCGTTCGCGATGGTAAGCGCTTGTAGGGCCGCTTGCCTTTCGCGGTGTGGGGATTTGTGCGAAGATGCGGCGCGTATTGCCGCGAAGATTCCACATAGGACGAGGAAATCATGTCCGACGCTTTTGAAACGATCGCCGCTGCGACGGCTGATGGCGTATATACAATTACATTGAATCGCCCTGACGCCATGAACGCCTACAGCGAGGCGATGGCGAAGGAGTTGCAGGCGGCGCTGAAGGTAGCGCAGCGCGATGACGAGATCCGCTGTCTCGTACTGACCGGAGCGGGTCGGGCGTTCAGCGCGGGGCAGGACCTGCAGGAGATCAAGGCGTGTTATAACGGCGACGCGCCGCCGCTGGATTTCGGCAAGCACTTGCGAAAACAGTACACGCCGCTCATCACGAAGCTCATGACGCTGGAAAAGCCGATCATCGCGGCGGTGAACGGTATTGCCGCCGGTGCGGGGGCGAGTTTCGCGTTCGCATGCGATTTGCGCGTGGCCGCAGAGAATGCGGCATTTCTGATGGCGTTTGTGAATATTGGATTGATTCCGGACTCGGGCGCGACGCAGACGCTGATTCGTCATCTCGGCTACGGTCGGGCGGCGGAGCTCTGCATGCTCGGCGAGAAGCTGAGCGCGGAGGACGCGCTGAAATGGGGGCTGGTGAATCGCGTTGTGCCGGCGGAGAAGTTGCAGGAAGAGACCCACGCACTCGCGAAGAAACTGGCGTCGATGCCGACGCGCGCGATCGGTCTGACGAAGCGCGCGTTGAATCACGCATATCGTGCCACGCTCGACGAGCAACTCGAATACGAAGCGTTTCTGCAAGGTACAGCCGGGCAGACCGGTGATCATATCGAAGGCGTGAAGGCGTTTCTGGAGAAGCGCAAGCCGACGTTTACGGGAAAGTTGAGTGTGACTCACATTCGGTGAAGCGAAAACCGAAAAATTTACGACACAACGTTTGGGAGCACCGGCGTCTCGCCGGTGCGAAATCTTCAGTCTACATCTCATGAAAAACGACGATCAGACTCAGTTTTCTGCCGTGACGAAAGCGATGATTGATCTTGCGTTTCGCGAAGATCTCGGCGATCGCGGCGATGTCACCGCAAATCTGCTCGAAAGCCCCAAAGGCTCCTTTACCGCGCGAGTTGTCGCGCGTGAATACGGCGTTCTGTCGGGGATACCGGTCGCAGATGCGGTACTGCTGGGTTATGCGCGTTGGCTGGATTCAAGTTCTTCCCCCTCCCAGCCGGCGAGATTTTTTGTTTTCTCGCCGCTCAGGCATGATTCGACGCGGGTGAAGCGAGATGAAGCCGTGTTGGAGCTAAGCGGACTTCGAACCGATATTCTCGCCCTCGAACGCACACTCCTTAATTTTCTTGGGCGCATGAGTGGCGTTGCGACATTGACGCGCGAGTATGTGGACGCCGCGCGGGTCGCGAATCCGAATGTGAAAGTGCTCGACACCCGCAAAACAATTCCCGGCTGGCGCGAGCTGGATAAGTATGCGGTGAGGTGCGGCGGGGGGACGAATCATCGCAACGGGCTCTATGACGCGATTCTGATCAAAGACAATCACCTCGCGGGCGTGCCGGTTGGCGAACTTCGCGCGTTTCTGACGAAGATCTTAAAGAACGCGCCGTCCGATCCGAAGCCGAAGTTTATTGAAGTGGAGGTCGACAATCTGGAGCAATTTCGCGCAATCATAGGAATGCCGGAGATCGACATCCTCCTCCTCGACAACTTTTCACTTCACGAAACGCGCGCGGCTGTCGCGATGCGTAATGACATGACCGATGCGAAAAGCACGCTGCTCGAATCCAGCGGCGGGGTCACGCTCGACACGATTGCCGACATTGCCGCGACCGGCGTGGATCGCATTTCCGTCGGCGCGTTGACGCATTCGGCGGTGAATTTTGATTTTGGATTGGATGCGGTGGAGGGAGATGAGGGGTGATGGAGTGGAGGAGTGAAGGAGTGGAGGAGTGGTGGAGTGAACGCTGCTCAAAAATCAGTTCAACAGTATCAGAGCCGGGTCGTCCCGACCCGAATCAATGGGAACTCGGCCGACGCAGTGCCAACCTCAGGATGAGCGGGAGGGCGAGGCTCCCGCCGAGGCGTATGCTGCAAAACGGTCGCGTCGCAAGTTCGTACCGCTGATTCGAAGCATTCCCAAGAGACGCGCACCAGCGCTGTTGCGTTCCAGCGCCGGAATGGTTTGACTTGTCCACTGCGTCCGGCGCGGCGGCATCCCGACACGTCGGGACTAGATATGAAACGTCCGGCACGGGGGCCGGACGCTACGTAAGAAATGTCCACCGCGCTGTCCGGACGCTACCTATCTTTAATCGCCGATTCTCGCGGTGCCGGTTGTCGATTCCATGCGCATTGGACGATTCAGCACGCCGGTGAAGGTATAGTCGCCGGGCTTGAGCCAGAGTTTTCCACCGTTTGGTGTTGCTAGGTAACCGAGCGCGAGTCCTTGCCAGGGATTTAAAAACGTTCCGAGCTGAATGCCGCCGAAGGTGTCGTCGGCGAAGCGCCAATTGCTGTATGGATAGAGGAAAGACATGATGCGGGCGTCCCAAAAGCTTGCGCCGACCCGCTGTCCGATGGCGTTTTGCCACGTTGCGGCATTGCTTCCCAGCACCGTGATCGTTCTGCAATTCGGATCTGATGATGAGCAGAATCCGCAGTTTGAGAATGCGCACGCGGAATAATGCATCACGGAGCCAAAATCATAGGGTCCGTGCTCGCCACCGAAGGTACGGATATCGAACTGACTGTCGCAGGAAATGGCATTGCCGTTGCTGTCCTGACAACCATTCTGCGAGACGTTCTGATATTCGATGTCGACGTAGATATTTCGATCTGAACGACTCTGCTCGTGCCAGAACGCCAGTGCATGACCGAGTTCGTGAACGAGCGTTCCGTGCGTGTTCCAGCTTGTAATCCAGATGCGGTGTTGGCCGCCGAGCATCCCGACGCCTTCGCTTGCGTTGAAGGTCGCGTTCATGATTCGGATGTAATCGGTCTCGCCATTGCGTGCGACGAAACGAACGGCGGTGAGAGATTCCCACTCGTCCATCGCGGCGCGCATCAGGTTGCGATTCGTGGTCGTGACACCGCCGGCGAATTCATACGGAACCACGCCGTTTGGCCAGTAACTGATGCCATACGTCGCGGCAGTAGGATCCGCGTCGCGTGGAACCGCGATATCACCGTCAATCATCATGAGTTCGTCGGGAAGTTTTGTGACAATGCCTGCTTCGAGTTCGGCCGGCGCGGGGTCGCGCGGCTCGTATTTCGTCTCGGCGCGCGCGATCGCGATCGCTGCCAGCGAGAGCAGCAGCGAAGGCAGCACTTTGCTGAGTTTCGGGGTA
>JBFWWY010000014.1:0-13770 GCA_050245935.1 Phycisphaerae bacterium
TCGTGCAGCGACCGCCTTTGGCGCGTGCGCTCTTCGCGGCCGTTGACGTTGGCGAAGAAGTGCCGGAGCAATACTACAAAGCCGTCGCCGAAGTGATGGCTTATGTATTTCAACTCTCGGGCAAGACCCTCGCAACTGCCGATTAAACCAAACGTAGGCGCAATGCAAACGCGTTCAATTCGCGCGGTCGGCATGCTTTGCGCTTCAACGCGTGCGGGGAATCCGCACATACCCAGGAAGGGTGACACGGTCGACGCATGGAAGCGCTTGCCAAACATCCAGCCATGATCTTCGTGCAGAGAAACCGCGCGCTGCTGTTTCCAGCAGCGGCCGCGGCGCTGATTTTTGTGATCCTGATTCCGCTGCCGACGTTCCTGCTGGATTACCTGCTGGTGTTCAACATCGTGACGACGACGATCGTGATGTTGACGGTGATGTACCTCCGCAGCCCGCTTGAATTTTCGAGCTTCCCTTCCCTGCTGCTGGCCCTCACGCTGCTGCGACTTGTACTCAACACGGCGACAACCCGCTTGATCCTGTCCAACGTGGACGGCGGGACCGAAGCTGCCGGGGAGGTCGTCCAGGCGTTTGGCACGTTCGTAGCGGGAAATTCTCTCGCGGTGGGCGTGATCATTTTCACCATCATCACCGTCATCCAGTTTGTCGTCATTACCAAAGGCGCGACGCGCGTCGCCGAGGTGGCGGCTCGCTTCACACTCGACGGAATGCCCGGCAAACAGATGGCGATCGACGCCGATCTCAATGCCGGTGCGATCGACGAGAAGGAAGCCCGTCGACGGCGCGAGGCGATTGCCGCGGAGGCGGACTTTTACGGGGCGATGGATGGTGCTTCGAAATTCGTTCGCGGCGATGCAATCGCCGGCATCATTATCACTTTTGTGAATATTCTCGGCGGACTTTACGTCGGCACGTTTGAGGGCAGCCTTTCCATTGTCGAATCCCTCGAGGTGTATACCAAGCTGTCCATCGGTGATGGCCTGTCGAGTCAGGTGCCGGCTTTTATTGTCTCGATTGCCGCTGCAATGCTGGTTACACGCAGTGCCGGCAAGACGAACATGGGCGAGGACGTCATCGCGCAGGTGTTCGGCAAGCCGATTGCGCTGGTCGTTGCCGCGGCCTTCCTCATGGTCCTGACAGTTACGCCGCTTCCCAAGTTTCCCTTGATTACGCTGGCGCTGGGTTGCGGCATGGTTGCGTACTTCACCAATCAGCAACAGGTCCTCGCCGTGACGCAGAAGGCCGCGCAGACCCGCGCCACCGAGCGTGCGAAGACCCCGCCGATCGAGTCTCAGCTATCCGTCGACGCACTGGAACTCCAGGTCGGGTTCGGCCTCGTGCCGCTGGTCGACAAGTCGCGCGGCGGCGACATGCTTGACCGCATCGGGGGCGTGCGCAATCAGATGGCCTCGGAACTGGGGCTGATTGTGCCGCCGGTGCGGATTCGCGACAACTCGGATCACAAACCCAACGAATATGCAGTGCTCCTGCGTGGGCAGGAGATCGCTGCCGGTGCGCTGCACGTGGATCGTCTGCTCGCGATCGATTCTGGTCTCGGCACCGGAAAAATTTCGGGAATCAACACGACCGAACCGGCGTTCGGTCTACCCGCGAGTTGGATCGACCCCGGGCAACGGGAAAAAGCGGAACAGAATCATTACACCGTTGTGGAACCCGCGGGGGTACTCGCCACCCACCTCACCGAAATCATCAAAGCCAACGCCGCAGAGCTCCTGACGCGCGCCGGCGTTCACAAGCTGCTCGACCATCTGAAGCAGCAGAACGCCGCACTGCACGACGACGTGATTCCCGGACTGCTGAAAGTCGGCGAAGTTCAGAAAGTGCTGCAAGGCCTGCTTCGCGAACGGGTGCCGATTCGCGATCTCGAAGCGATTCTCGAAGTACTCGGCGATTGGGCACCACGCACAAAAGATCCGGAGATTCTGACGGAGTACGTGCGCAATGGGCTCAGCCGCACGATCTGCGGAATGTACAAGGGTGACGACGACGCCCTGCATTGCGTCACCATCGACGCCCGCACGGAAGACTTCGTTCATGCGAGCATTCACCGCACCGAAGTTTCGACGTCGCTCGGCTTGCCGCCGGCGCGACAATCGGAATTCGCCGCGAAAGTCCGCGAGCAGATCGACAATGCCGCCGCGACGACCAGCGGAACGATCGTCGTTCTGGCTGCGCCGCAAATCCGAGTCTGGGTTCGACGCTTGATTGAGCCAGTGTTGCCGCAAACACCCGTTTTGGGCATGAATGAGGTCGCGCGCGGCGTTGAAATCCGCGCACATGGAGTGGTAAGTCTTAATGTCTGATATTCAAACATTTCACGCGGAATCGCTGCCCAAGGCGTTGCAGAAGGTGAAGGCCACGCTTGGCGCGAATGCGATCATTCTTGGAACACGGACCATTGAGCCGGGTGCCTTAGGCGGGATTCTCGGCAAGAAAACCGTGGAGATCGTGGCCCAACCCTCGGCGCCGACGTCCGCCACATTCGCTCATCGGAAAAATGAAAACAAGATCGACGATACGTCACGGGCAACTCGATCCCATGTTGCAGCTCGAACAAACCATGCTCGTCTCGGCGTCGCCTATGCGCCGTACAGCTTCGCGACACCAAAAAGTACATTACATTCGCAGCAACCGTCCGGTCTGACGCCGTCCGCCAGCGTTCGTTCGCGTCCGCCGCAGTCCGCGCGCCAGTCTTCGTCTCTGGTGCTGCGTCGCGCATACGAGACACTGGTTCAAAATGAGGTTGCGGACGAACTCGCCAAAAAGCTCTTGATTCAGGTGCGCCAGAAGCTGCTGACGACGTCCTGCACTGCGGAGGAACTCGTTCGTGCCGAACTGGCTGAAATGATTCCCACCTGCCGGGGAATCGCGATTCCCGCGGATGCATCGCGAACGGTTTGCCTCGTCGGTCCCCCCGGCGTCGGCAAGACGACAACGGTCGCGAAGCTCGCCGCACATTTCAAACTGCGCGAAAAGCGCCGGGTCGCAGTGCTGGCCGCCGACTTTCACCGGTTGGGCGCGGCCGATCAGATGGGGCGGTACGGCGACCTGATCCGTGTTCCCGTCGAACGGGTACGCACCCCGGCGGAGGTCGCCGCGGCGCGTACGCGTCTGCTTCAGGAGGGATACGAACTCATCCTGATTGATACCCCCGGCGTGGGTCGCGCCGACGCGCAGCGCATGGAAGACCTCTCCACGCTCGTCGGTGCCGCTGCGGCTGACGAGATTCATCTGGTTCTGCCGGTCACGCTCGAAGCACGTGTCCGAGACCGGACAGCGGCACTGTTCGCACCCCTCGGCGTCTCCCGCGTTGTTTTAACACATGTCGACGACGCGCTGGGCTTTGGGGTTGTCGCAAACGCCATGGCGACATTGCGGTGGAAGCTGGCATACGTCTGCTCCGGGCAAAATGTGCCGTCTGATTTCCAAAGCGCTTGCGGGGAAGAAGTTGCGCACCTAATATTCCCGGTGAACGCGGTCGGTGCCAGCCGTGGGGCGTTCGTCACGCAGGAGGCGTGAGAAGATTGAGTCCGATGGAGTGGAAAGCATGTCTAGCAACGTTTGCAAATCGCTCGTGATTTCTATTCTTCGCGCGTCCGCTCCGACTCGAATTCTCCTGACCGTTCCGCGCCGTTCGTTGCGCGTGCCGACCGTTATCGGCTGATGGAAAGTGTCCGTTTGCCGGCCGGGAAACGTCCGAATTGAGAAATTGATCCGCCCGGACGCGGCTTTGCGGCTCGTTTTTCGAGAGAAACGCCGACTGCGAGCGGGCCGCAGAAATTGCGGGCAATTCGCACGGTTTTCCGGATTCAGCAGCCGAGAATGCGGGCCGATAGAAAAACTCGGAAGCAAGGAAGTATGGCGAACAATATCGGTGCACAACTCGGTTTGCTCGGCTTCGCGACGGCGATTGCAGCCGGTCTGTACGCGCAGAACGATCCCATCACCGTTCTTTTTCGCGCGATTCTTACTTTGTTGCTTGCGTCGTTCATCGGCCAGTTTGTCGGATGGACGGGGAAGATGGTCATTCGCGAAAGTCTGCAAAAGCGCAAACTTCAGATCGATGAGACGCACGTGCGCGAAGCTGCGGCCAATGCAGCCGCCACGACGGAAGAAACAGAAACAGTCACGGCACCGGAGCCGGTACTCGCCGTGGAAGCGGGGCAATAGCATGAGTCGATTTCCCAATGTTCGTTTGCGCCGCGTCAGCCGCGATCCTGCGGTCCAGACATTTGAAAGCCCCCGCGAACTCAAGTCCGCCTGGACGCAGTTTCTCAAAGATCACGACGAGGACGTGCGCAATCGGCTCATGGAGCATTACCTGTTTCTTGTCCGCTACGCCGCCGAGCGGATCGGCGCGAAACTGCCGGACGAAGTGGACGTTGACGACCTGATGAGCTCGGGCATCTTCGGGCTGATGGACGCGATCGACAACTTTGATCCGGCGCGCGGGGTGAAGTTTGAGACGTATTGTGCGCCGCGCATTCGCGGTGCGATTCTCGACGAACTGCGCAGCATGGATTGGGTGCCGCGGCTCGTGAGGCATCGCGCGCAGAAGCTGATGGAAGCCAAGCGCACGCTCGAAGTCGAGCTCGGCCGGATTCCGACTGAGGATGAGCTGTCCAAGAAGCTGCGGCTCGCACCGGGTGACTTTGAAAAACTGATCCGCGACGCCAACGCCGTCTCGCTCGTATCCCTTTCCAAAAAATTCAACGACTCCGATTCGTCGCGCGACGTGTTCGAACTCGATGTGACACCCAACGCGCACGACAGCGACCCGGTGATGGATGCGCAGAAGCAGGACGTGCGCGATCTCGTTACAAAAGGATTGTCACGCGCCGAGCGTCTGATCATTGTGCTCTATTACTACGAGCAGATGACGATGAAGCAGATCGGACAAACACTTGATCTTTCCGAATCGCGCGTCAGCCAGATGCACAGCGCGATTCTCCAGCGGCTCCGCGACCAGTTGCACAATCGCAAGCAGGAATTGATGCCGACGCTCGAAGAAGAAGCGGGCACCTATCCGCATCTCCGTGCCGACTTTCCGTTTCAGAATGGAATCGCCGTGTAGAGGACGTCATGTCCACGATCCCGCCGAACTCGATCGCTTCGATTCTGCAGAGCCACGCCGGTTCGCAGCAAGCGGACCGCACCAAACAAGCGACCGACCAAGCCCGCGCCGAAGCCAGCCAACCCCGCGACAGCGTCTCGCTCAGCATCGAATCCACCGACACCGACAAGACCGTCTCCGCGGATGCAGAAGGAATGGGCAGCCAGGGGCGGCCGGAGGATGAGGGGGAGGAGGCCCGAGAGAAATCCGACACGGCCGACGCGGATTTCGGCATGCCTGAGGATTCTCCGCGCCTCGACATCACCGGCTGACGCCCCGTCCTGATGACCGTCTGAAACTGCCTGCAATTTCACTTCTTTCCCCGTTCCCGGCGGTTGGCCCGACACCTCGTGCCCAGGCGATGATCGCTAAGTGAATGATACGGAACGTCTTATGGCCGCGAGGCGCGCCGCGGTCAGCACCGCACGAAATTTAAGGGTTGATTCGGCATTCCCAGTGTTCTACAATTGTAAAACGACATATGTAAGTAGTAGAAAGAGCCGACTTCAGTTTTGCAAGGAGATGTGATGAAGCGTTTTATGATTTTCATGGCGACCACCGGGTGCACCGTTAGTGTCGCAGCCGCTGTTCAGGTGGATATCACCGGTGGTCAAACCAGCGTCGCGTTGGATACTGCGACGCTCAGTGCTGCGGCGAGCCTGGATCTTTCCGGAGTTTCCGGCGATGTGATTTCGCCGGGTGCGTTACCGAATTCCGTCGCGTTTGGCATCAACCCGCGCGATGCCGCGACGCTGCCCACAACATTTTCCTATGACGATGCAGATTTCCTGGGTACGTTTTCCGGAACGATCGAGCACACCGGATCGGTGTTCTTCAACAGCGATGCGGTGGAGGTCGGCGATTTCACGATTGCTTTTGATGCCAGCCGCATCGCCGGCAATGCCAGCGGCTTCTTTGTTGCAAGCACCACCGGAATTGCTGCGACCCTGTTCGATGTTGCTGCCCCGTCGACACTCATTGCCGGTTCGGACTCACTGACGATTGAGGCCGACTTGCTCGTGTCCCCCGAATTTGCCCAGTTTCTCCTTGATAACCAGCTTGCCTCGACCGACCTGACCGGCGCGGACGTTGGCGATGCGTTGGTGCAGGCGATACCGGAGCCGGGAACATTCGCGTTGCTCAGCATTGCGTGCCTGGCAGCGCTCCGTCGTCGTCGCTGATCTGAGTGTGCGCTTCGACGTGGAAGCTTCCGTTTGCGAACCAGCGCGAGCGGAAGCTTTTTCAATTGGGCAAAACGTGAACGGATCGCTGAATCGCTGAATTCGAATCTGCCGGGAGGTTGGCGGCGCCGCGCTGACATCGATCGTGTTCGCAAGGCTGTGGCAGTGGGGTTCGTCCCATGGGCAGCAGAAATATTGCAAGCGCAGCAACCAGACCAACACCCGTAATTCGCTTCCGGCGCGCAAAGCGAATGCTCGAAGTTTGCAGCGCCCGCAACCGATCACGCAGGTGCGACGCATCATCCATGAGCGAAATCGCCGGTTGTTGGCGCGCGCGGTCGGGATTTTCGAACAGGACACGCGCCGTGCGAATGAGTGTCTCACGATAGCGGCTTGCGTCGCGTAGCTGTTCGACGGCGAGCGCGTCGCAGCAGAGTTCCCGCAATATGGCGACTTTCCGTCGTGCAAAATAGACCATCGGGACGAACCAATAGGCCATGCCGAGGAAACTCGTCGCAAGATTCAACTGCAGGTCGCACCGAATGATGTGGGCAAGTTCGTGCCGCAATATGTGTCGGGCATCTTCGCGACGCACATTGAGCCAGGAGTTTGGGAACAGGACCGTCGGGCGAAGCAGCCCAAAGACGGCGGGGACGCGGACAGATTCGCTGATGGCCATCCGCGGAGCACGCGGTAGCCCGAGATCGCGCGAAACTGATTCCAGTTCGGTGCGGAGCCAATCCGGCGCAACGGTTCGACGGAACTCGCGGTTCACAACCCTCGAAAGTCGTACATATCGAAGCAAATAAAGAGACGAAAGAAAAATGAAACCGGACAGCCAAATCAGGAACGCGACATCGATCCAGGCGTTGGTGATGTGAGCGCTGCCGGCAGCAAAATTCGCCGCAACGCCGCCAGAAGATCTGCTCAGGAGCGGATCGATGGCGCCCAACCATGCTTGCACCACGAATGGCACGCCGTTGAAATCAAACCAGCCACTCGACACGCTCCACGAGGCCACGAGCCACGGCGGGACGACCAGTTTGACGGGGACGAGCGACCAGAGTGCGAGGCGAAAATGCGGCCAGTTGACTCGTCGGGTCGCGAGGTCGATGACGTAGATGAAGAAGCACAGCGCGAGCAACTGCCAGAATTGCCCCCACATCCAAACCGCCCACGTCGCGGATAAATCAAGTGTCCCGAACACAGTTCTCCCCTCGGTTGTGCCGTGTTACTTTTTTCGCTTCACCCGGTCGCGTGGTTTCTCCGCAACGCCTTCCTGATCGAGCACCTTCAGCAATGCGGCACGCTGCTTCGCACTGAGCCGCTTGTCTTCAATGAGAAAATGCATCATCGGTCCGAAAGCGCCATCAAATGCACGGTCGATGAATGAGTCGAGTGCTCGGCGCCGCGCCGCCTCGCGCGAGACGGCGGGTGTGTACGTCGTTGCCTTTCCGTCGACGCCGGTTCGCAACGCGCCTTTCTCGACGAGGCGCGTGAGCATCGTCTTCACGGTCGTGTACGCCCATTTTTTGCGGCCGTCGAATGAATCGACGACCTCGCGCGCGGTGATCGGGCTCTTCTCCCACACTGCGCCCATGATCCGCCATTCTGCTTCGCTGAATTTCATGCCGACCCTCGTTCTACGTCCGTAGAAGATGATAGGAAATGCGGCGTGCCAGTTCAAGGGGAAAAGGGGGAAGGAGCCGTTGTGCTGGATTCCCACAGTCAGCAAGAGGGTGGCACGGTCAACGGTACGCCGTTGTCCGTGTCTACCAACGTTAGATACGTTTCACACGGTCAAGCTGAGTACAGCTTGACTGTGCCACCCGACTACAAAATCACAACTCCGTTTTTACGTGCGATCCTAGCATGCCATCCAATTTTCAATCTCCCGAAAACGATCCGAAAATTTATCCACGCACGAGATGTCGATGAATTCATCATTTGAGAATTCCACGGCATATTCTGCTGCCTCGTTCGTCAGGATCGCATCCCACGGCGAATAAAGTGATAGGGACAACAGACCGTTTAGGAGCAGTTCATCCTGCAAACTGAAGAAGTGTCCCGGCGATTCGTGAATCGCTCTTGACTCAGCGCAGCCGCGGCGAATCAGGTCGAGCAGTTTTGTGTTCTCGCTCGAAGGGAAAATATCCCAGCCTGTAATCAAATATAGTGCCAGTTGATCGGTTGCAAGCGTCATTGTCATTACGCGAGCCAGTGCTGTGCATTTGCCGCATTGCGGTGGCATTCGCAACCTGAATTTATTGTTTAGTGCGCGCGGCACGACCAGTGATTGAGGTGATATCCGCGACCAGCCGCGCGCCAAGAGCCAGCATTCCGAATCCAATCTTGTTTCACACCGCACGACTGGCTCCAACTTCCGTCTAACCGTATCCGACGCCGCACTCCGGACAGCGCTTCTCGATTTGACCTCTCAGATCATAACCGCACGTTTGACAAATGAGCTTGCTCGGCGTCGCTGGCAAAAGACGCTGCAAGGCGGGAGTGAGTCGCACCAGGACAAAAGTCGTCAGAAAGACAACCAACATGTTGACATAATAGCTGGCGGCTGACCGCGTCCCGTATGCAATACTCAGAAAGTCTCTGTTATCGTTCATGCAAACGGCTGGAACAAGAAGTACGCCCGCGAGAATTCCATACGCGGAATAAAACGCCGAGTGGAGCGGCCGGCGCGCCGTGCGCCAGGCCGCGACACACACCGCCGCCAACGCCAGCGAGTCACTGTTGTTCCACGATCGCCCCGGCGGCGTGATCGACGGCTGCGAAAAGGACAGAAAAAAGCGATCGCAAGACCGATGAGCAGACTGGCGTGTCGTTTGTCCATACAGAAGACTACGCGAATTGCCCCGCAGCCCCATCAATCTTGCGCATCAACGCCCGCCTCGCGCGAGTCGAGATTAGGTTCGCGGCCATTCAGCCACGCAGCCTCACTTTCGTCACAATCTGCACAGGATCGCACAAGTGCTCTTGGCGGACAAATCATCTTCAGCGGCCCGACGAGACACCCGTCGTTAGGATGATTTCTGGCATAGGGAAATTGATCAGCACGTGTATTCTTGTATCCAGAATAGAGGTGGAGGGGGACAGGCAATCCGTACTCAACGGAGACGAGCCAATTGCGGACCGCGCGCTCGTGAAGCTGGCACTGGGACGGCCAATCAGTCCCAACGGAGATTCGCAAACAGCCCGTATTCGCGAGAGCCGCTATGACGAAGGTTCCCCACAGAACTCTCGGCTTGCACGGCATCGTTTTACCTTAAAGTTGAACCAGACCAGCGTGGATCGTCGCGCTTCAGGCCACAAGTCCGTCGGACTCCGAGGTCCGACGCTACAAACGGTGCGCTCAACCGCTCGAGCGTGTTGGTGCGCCTACTTTGTTACATTGTTACTTTGCTACCTTGCGACTGGCGGCACCCGTATCCCCGTATCCCTGTTTCACCGTCGAACGCGCCCTTTACACCTTTTTACTTTCCACCTTCTCACGCGCAGCCGCTACAGCTCCGGCCCGCCGTCATACCCGCCGTACACCGTCTTCATCGTGTCCATCATTTCACCGACCGTCGCGAGCGCTTCGCTGGCTTCGATCAGTGCGGGCATGACGTTCTCGTCGTTGAGCGCCGCCTGGCGGAGTTTGTCGAGCGCGGCTTTGTGTTTGGCGGCATCGCGCTTCTTGCGCAGCGCTTTGACCCGCGCGACCTGCGCCTGCTCTACCTCGCGGTCGATCTTCAGAATCGGAATGCGCTCGTAATCATCCTCGACGTACTTGTTCACCCCGATCATCACCCGTTCCCCGGCGTCGAACTCTGCGCCGAACTTCGCGCTGCTCTCGCCGATCGCCCGGCGGAAGTACCCTTGCTCGGTCGCGGGCAATACGCCGCCGTATTCGTCGTAAATATGGTCGATGATCTTCATCGCGCGCGCTTCCATGTCATCGGTCAGCGCTTCGATAAAGTAGCTGCCGCCGAGCGGGTCGACCGTCCGTGTCACGCCTGTCTCCTCGGCAATAACCTGCTGCGTGCGCAGTGCGATTTTGACGGCGTTTTCCGTCGGCAGCGCGAGCGTCTCGTCCATACTGTTGGTGTGCAGACTCTGCGTGCCGCCGAGCACCGCCGCCAATGCCTGATACGCAACGCGCACGATGTTGACCATCGGCTGTTGTTCAGTGAGCGAGACGCCGGCGGTTTGCGCGTGGCAGCGCAGCCACCAACTGCGCTCATTCTTCGCACCGTAGCGGTCGCGCATGATCTTGCACCACATTCTGCGCGCCGCGCGAAACTTCGCGATTTCCTCGAAGAATTCGTTGTGAACATCCCAGAAGAAGCTCAGACGCGGGGCAAATGTGTCAATGTCCAGGCCCCGCTTCATCGACTCCTCGACGTAGCACATCCCGTCGGCGATGGTGAACGCGAGTTCCTGCTGCGCGGTCGCGCCCGCTTCGCGAATGTGATAGCCGCTGACGCTGACCGTGTTCCACGCCGGCATGTGCTTCGTGCAATACTCGATCGTGTCGATGACGAGTTTCACGCTCTGCTTCGGCGGATAGACGTACTCGTTCTGTGCGTGAAATTCCTTGAGAATGTCGTTCTGCAGCGTGCCCCGCAGTTTGTTGAGAGGAACGCCTTGCTCGCGCGCGACACAGATGTAAAACGCGAGAATGATCGCGGCGGGCGCATTAATCGTCATGCTTGTGCTGACGTCACTGAGGTCGATGCCGTCAAACAGCACCCGCATGTCTTCGAGGGACGTGACCGCGACGCCGCACTTGCCCACTTCGCCGAGGCTGATCGGGTCGTCGCTGTCGCGGCCCATGAGTGTCGGCAAGTCGAACGCGGTGGAGAGGCCGGTCTGGCCTTTGTCGAGCAGATACTTAAATCGCTCGTTGGTTTGCGCCGCGGAGCCGAAGCCCGCAAACTGCCGCATCGTCCACGGTTTGGTGCGGTACATGCTTTCGTGCATGCCACGCGTGAACGGCGGCTGTCCCGGTTCGCCGATCGCGTCCATGAATTCGATGTGGCCGGTATCTTCGGGTCCGTAGACCTGTTTGATCGGGATGCCGGACATCGTCGTCGGGTCGGCGGGCGTCTCGTGCGGGTCAAAGTGCACTTCGCTCGGCGTTCGCGAAACAATACTCATGCAAAGCTCCAATACGTGAAAAGCGAGCGAATGCCCGCAGCAAGCGCGTTCGAATTCGGTCCTTGTTTTATTCTAGCGGAAAATGGCGGTTTGGTTGCAACCAGGCGATCCCTGTATGTGTTCTCTCCAGTTGCGCCAATCTTTGGGCAGGGCCCACAATCAGAGCCGGGCCGTCCCGGCCCGAGCAATTGGAGGTCCGGCCCGATGAATTGTGCGGCGCCCCCGATTTGCTATACCGGCGTGAACAATGCTGACGCAGGTGACGAATCGATGCGATGCAGCGAATCTCGACGTACCTTCGGGCCGGGACGGCCCGGCTCTGATTACTGTTCGTCTAACGCGAAGGGATTGATGGCGAGCGCCGCGGCGCGGTGTTTGGCGGCCGCCGCAGGATCGTTGCGGCGGGACGCGAGATCTGACGCGAACGCGAGCAGATCGGCGCTGCGGTAGGGGCTCTGCATCGCGGTTTCCAGAATCTTTTCCGCCGCTTCGTCGTCGCCGGCTTTTGCGAGCGCTTGCGCGAGTTGCAGCGCGGCACGCGGATTGGGTCGACGCTCGTAGTTTTCGCGCGCCATCGCGACAACACGCGCGGCATCCGCTTCGTAATCGAGAAAGTGATCCAGCGCGTGCCCGCTGGCGGCGGCGGGAATTTTTGCGATGCGCGATTCGTGTTCTTTCCGCGCTTTTGCGACCCACTCCGCGGCTTTCGCGGAGTCGCCGCGCTGTTCGTATAACGCAGCGAGCGCATCCATAAATTCAGGATGACCGGTGCGCGCGATGATCGATTCATAAAGCGGCTTAGCACGATCGTCATGACCCTGCAGCGACAGAATTTCCACGACGTGTTCATCGATCAGCCACCACCCCGGAAAAACGCGTTGGCCGCGCTGGTACCAGACCAGTGCGTCATCCCAGCGGCCGCGTTCGAGGTCGAGCAAGCCGCGCTGCAGGCAGAGCCAGGCTTCGAGATGTGCGTCGTCGCCGGCGGCGGACGCGATCGCTTCTCCCAGCAATTTCTCGGCTTGCTCGAATTCTGTTTCGTCTGCGTAGAGTCGCGCCCGCCGGAACAAATTGCCTGCGTCGCGCGTGCGTTCCAGCGCTGCGTTTGCACCCGCAGCGGCGTTTTTATAATCGCCGCGCTGATAAGCGATGTCGGTGCGAAGATCGTACATCGCGGCTTGCATTTCGGGGTTCAGGAGCGGTCGCTGTGCGAGTTTGTCGAGGTCCTGCTCGGCTTTGTCGAGTTCGTGCAATGCGAAACGCAGCTTTGCGCGGGTGAAGTAGGGGCCGCTTTTGTCGTCCAGCAGCGCGAACGCGCGGGCGATGTTTTCCTGCGCCATCAAGTAGTCGTCATAGTCGCCGGTGAGCTGTGCGCGCTCCAAGTATGCTTTCGCCGCCAAGTCGTAGGCATTTGCGACATTCTGCAATTTGTTCGCGCGCTGTTCGCGGGCTCGGATTTCCGCGGAGAGTTCGGCGAGTCTGGTTTCGTAATTGGTGGCGGAATGCGCGGTTGCAGAGGCGAACCATGCAATTAAAAAGAGTGCTGCGATTTGGGAGGATTTCATCGTGTTTTCTCAGATTTGCGGTGCTATCGAAGTTTATTGAGCGAACCTGTGCAACGGCTCGACGGGAGCCTCGGTTTCCCAGGAAAGACAAGCTCGGCGGGAGCCTCGGTCTCCCGATACAACAAAAAGGACGGCTGCGTCATGGTGTGACGCAGCCGCTTTTTCGCGACGCCATAACCAGCCGGTGCGTGAACCGGGTCAACCGGCTGGCTTAGGGCAGATGCGGCGTCGCGAGGTACGGGAATGTCGAACGGAACGCTTTGTCATTCGCCGGCGGATTCAACGGCAATCCGGCGAGCGTGGTTGCCGACTGGGTCGGAACCGAAAGGTCCAGCAAGACTACCGCAAGCGTGACGTCGATCACCTGATCGGTGAGCCGTCGACCGTTCGGAAAGCCGGATGCTTCGCTCACGTTGATTTTGATCGTGTCGGGTACGACGAGCGGCGCAGCCTGACTGATGCAGTCGGCAGTTACGCAAGGTACGAGTCCTGCGAGAACGAGGTCATCGTTCAGCGCACTGTGCAAACCGTCGACATTGGCAGTGATTTCGCCGACGAAGTCACCCATTGCGTCATCCGTCGGATTGGCCTGGTTATAGTTGTCTTTGCTCGTAATCACGGCGGTCGCGATCGCCGGCATGCCCATGCGATCAACGCGATCGAACGCGGACACCGGATCGCTGTTGAAATTGAAGCTATCCGCGACCGGGCAACC
>JBFWWY010000015.1:0-13642 GCA_050245935.1 Phycisphaerae bacterium
TTCACGACTCGCCGGGCACGTGCGTCAGCGTGCCGACGTGCGCGCCGTCGCGGACCCAACCTTGGCATTGTCCTATTCGGAATTTGACGCGGTCTGCCAGGGACTGGCGCAACGAATTCAGCGCGATGTGAAAGATTCGTTTGTTGGAATCATGGCACCATCCTCTGCCGCGGGTGCGGTGGCCATCATCGCAACCTGGTACGCCGGCAAGATACCGATCCCGCTGAATTTTCTGCTCGCCGAGCGAGAATTGGCGTCTGTGATTGCGGATGCCGAAATTCGCGTCGTGCTCACCATCCGACATTTCGCGACGGCGCTGGAACAACACGGGTTGCATGTGATTGAGATGGACGCGAAGTCATTGATTCCCGGCACGTGTGCGCCGCCGGACCGCCGGGCCGAAGACCTCGCCGTCGTGCTGTATACCTCGGGCACGAGCGGTCTTCCGAAAGGCGTCTGTCTGACGTTTGACAACATTACGCATAATGCCCGCGCCGCTATTGAGGCTGCGCGAATGACGCCCGATCAGGTTTTTCTCAGCGTGCTGCCGCAGTTTCACAGCTTTGGTTTTACCGCGATGTCGGTTGTGCCGCTGTGGCTGGGTGCCACGGTGTACTACCTGCCGCGCTTCAGCCCCGTTGCCGTTGTGGAGACCATCCGCGAGAGAAACGTATCGATTTTCATGGCCATTCCGAGCATGTATGCGGCGTTGCTGAAAATGAAAAGCGCGCCGGCGGATGCCTTTCTGAACACTTCTCTTCTGATCAGCGGCGGCGAGCCGTTGCCGCAATCGCTCGCCGCAGCATTCAACGAGCGATTCCATGCGACGATTCACGAAGGCTACGGCATGACGGAAACATCACCGATCGTTTCGCTGAATGCGCCGCATGCACATCGGGCCGGTTCTGTCGGACGCGCGCTCCCCGGAATCGGGGTGATTGCTCGAGACGAGGCGGGCAACGTCCTGAACTGCAATCAGACCGGGGAACTTCAGATCAGCGGTCATTGCGTGATGAAAGAGTATTTGAATCAGCCGCAGGAAACGGCCAGGATCCTCGTCGACGGCAAAATCGCCAGCGGCGACATCGGCCACGTCGATGACGAGGGCTACATCTTCATCACCGGCCGGGCGAAAGATCTGATCATCGTGGCCGGCGAAAACGTCTACCCGCGCGAAATCGAAGACGTCCTGCGGGAACATCCGGCCGTCGCAGATGCTGCAGTGGTCGGACGCGCCGCGGAGTCGCGCGGCGAAGTCCCCGTTGCCTACGTTGAGTTGGTCCCCGAAAGGTCGGCGTCATCCGCGGATTTGCGCGCATTCTGCAAGTCGCGGCTGGCTGGATTCAAAGTGCCGAGAGAAGTCGTTGTTGTAGAAGAACTCCCGCGCAGTGCAACCGGAAAGGTTCTCAAACGCGCACTGGGCGACACAACGGCCTGAAGAACTTCATCGTTCAACGCGGCGCGAGTTCGTTCATCTTCCGGGACATCACGTTTTCGAATCTGACGCCGAGTTCCATTTCGCCGATGACCTTGTCGGGAACGATTCGCGTGCGCACAATCGTGGCGGGCCGGCTGGTCGGCAGTCCGAAAGCCTGCGAATCATAATTCGGCGGTTGCACATGCAGTTCGACATGCTGCCCGCGCGTCACACCATATCCCACCGGAATGCGAAGGCGCATCCCCGATTGCGACGCATCAAAGTAGTTGCAACGGATGATGCGATTTGCGTCTTTGTCCAGCATCCAGAGTGCGCCCTCGACCGGAATCCTCTCGGCAATCCGCCTTTCCCGGCTGGAACTTGCGTTACTGTTCTGCGGCCTCACAGTTACCATCGCCACACTCCTTGCCTGGACGCCAACGTTACTCAATCGCTGTCTTCCGCATCCGTGTCGAAACCGAATTCTTCCATCCATTCTGCCGACTCTTCTGCCGACAGCGCGCGATTCCGCGCATTGGGCTCGCGGACTTCCTGCTCCGGTCGACGGAGATCCCGCCGTACGTCATGCCAAAAGGCGTCCGACATCGTCGCCACAGCACGGCACCGCGAGGCGGCGCGTCGAACCTCACGATCCGAGGACACGACGATCAGAAGTCGCGGCGCCGAATTCGCGGCGAGCAATTCGATCAGCACGTCATCCGCCGAACGCGCGGCGCTGAACGTCACTTCAACATTTTCAGACTTTATTTGCTCGGCGAAACCGCCATCCGGCTTCGGCCCGTCAAACACGACATGAACTGTTTGCGATCGCCTTTTGGCCCATTGACCGAGAAGACTGCACAACATGGCGCGACCGGGGACTCGATCGGGATCATCAATCTCCCGCGCCGCATAAAGCAGGTTGTTGCCATCAACCAGAACAGGCACTGGGGAAAATCGTACCGTTCATAGCATGCGAAGTAAAGAATTTTCGGTCCGTACCAGAAGCAGCGACGCCTCATCTGTCGCCCTTAAACTACCACAAAATAAGAAGTTATGACGAGAAACCGGCTCCCGCGCCCACCGGCGATTCCAGTGCTCAATCAAGACTTGCAAACCGTGCCAAGTCCAGCTCGCGCCCTAGGACCATGAGAACTTCATCCGGTTGTATCACCGTATCGGCACCGGGCAGATAGCGGAACTGCTCTTCGTGCGCCCCCCGAATGGCGAGGACGAGCAGGTCATAAGTACGACGAAGATTCAGTTGGACCAGAGTCTTGCCGTGCAACGTCTCGGGCGCGACGATTTCCATGATGCGATAGTCTTCGGACAGTGAAAACATATCGAGCAATCCCGGATTCGCGACGCGACGGGCCGTGCGATCTGCGGATTCACGCTCGGGGAAGATGACTTCTGTCGCACCGACGGCGCGGAGAATCTGCGCGTGATCATCATTCTTCGCGGTCGAACGAATGGACTTGATGCCGATTCGCTTCAGATTCAGGGTACAGAGAATGCTGGGTTCGATGGACGACTCTCCGAGCGCAATGACTGCTTCGTCAACGTTTTTGGTCAGGGCGCTGGCGAGCATCTGATAATTGCGGGCATCGCCGATCAGTGCGCGATGGACGTCATCGCGGATTTCTTCGACGCGATCCTCATCCACGTCGATCGCGAGCACTTCGCAACTCATCTTTTCCAGGGTCCGCGCCATGTGCATTCCAAACTGCCCCAATCCGATCACCACTACCTGTCTCATGGCACACACCCTTTCATCCGATCATCACGCGTTCGTGGGGATAGCTCACATGTTGACGCGGACGCTGCAGAACGACCAGCGCGACGGTCAAAGGCCCGAGTCGGCCGACGAACATCGAAGCCACAATCCACAACTTTCCCACCACCGACAGTTCGCCGGTGATTCCCGTCGAAAGGCCCACCGTCGCAAACGCGGAAACCTGCTCAAAAATCAGATCCTCAAATGCGAACTCGCCTTTGAATCCTTCGCTGAGGACCAGAACAAAAACGCCGATCGCGTTCCATAAAATTGCGATCGAAATCAGCAACCGCGCACGACGGACGATGTCGAGCGGCAGTCGGCGCTCAAAAATCACCACGTCCTCAATCCCGCGCAGACGATTGCGCAACTGCGCAAACCAAACCGCAATTGAGGTGGTCTTCACCCCGCCGGCACACGAACCCGGCGATCCGCCGACAAACATCAAGGGGATCAGGATCAACAGCGAAGCCGTCGGCAGGCCCTGGATGGAAACCGAATTGAAACCCGCCGTCCGCGCCGTGATCGATTGAAACAACGCGTGCCGGCAGCGATCAAACAGCGAAAGGGGACTGCTCGGCTGCACGCCGAGGATCGCAATTGCGACCGCGCCCGCAACGATGAGCAGGCCGCTCATCCACAGCGCGACGCGCGAATTCAGACTCCAGCGAACCGATACATTTCGATGCACATTGCGACGTGTGGTGAAACGCAGCAGCATCTCCATCAGGACCGTGTAGCCGATGCCTCCGAAGAAAATCAAAAAGAGCAATGTCCAGAACGCCAGCCAGGAGGAAGACAACTTAATGACGCTATCCGAATAGGTGGAAAATCCTGCATTGCAGAACGCGGAAATGGCCAGAAAAACCGCATCGAAAATCGAGCTTTCGAAGTCGATCATTCGCATCCCCCAATAAATGAGGGCGGCACCGACAGCTTCCAGACACAGCGTCAGGCCGAGAATTCGCCGCAGCGAACGGACCAGATCACCGGTGTTGTCCCCCTGAAAGAAGACTACACCCAATGCTTCATGCGACCCGAACGACATGCGCCGCCCGAGCACGGAGGCGGCGATGGCCGCGAACGTCATGATTCCAAGGCCCCCAAGCTGAATCAGGACCAGAATTACGGATTGACCGAATCGCGAATACGCGGTGGCGGTGTCATGTGTAATCAGTCCGGTGACGCACACGGCAGAGGTGGCGGTGAAGAACGAGTCCAAAATCCCGATCGGCGTGCCGTCTTCCGCGATCTGCTGCGAAACCGGCAGACTCAACAGAACGGTGCCCACCACAATCAACCCGCCGAACGTCATCACCAGCAGATTCTGGGGTCGATAAATAAATCGCTGAATAAAGGGTGCGCTGTTCTGCATAAAGTCATTCGGAACGCCGACACGGCCCCAAACCCGCTAGAAGGCGATAAGGATAACGAAAAACAGCCGGCTCGCGAGCAATTCGGGACGGTCGGCGTATAAGAGGAAGCCCTGCCGTTGCGCCGGGCTGCGAATCGGCGTTCCGGTTGCGACGCTTGTGGGCAGTTGCTACTCTGGAACCCTTCACGGCGAAAGGCGGGGACATCCCGGTCCGTATACACACCTTGATTTCAGGAATCGGAGGATTTCTCGGATGAAACGTTCTTTGTTTGTCAGCGTACTGCTGCTGAGCGCAGCGTCCGCGGCGTTGGGGCAGGCCCCCAGGCAGAAGGCGGATCGCGGCATCGTGCTCGAAGGCGAGCAAAAAATGCGCTACATCACCAAGCAGCTTTCTCTCAACGAGAAGCAGCAGAAAGATACCGACGCGCTCATTGCGGTCTACAACACCATGATGGAAGAGGAAACTTCTCAGGCCGCTTTGATTCGCTGGCTGGGAGAATTCCAGGTCATGATGACTGAACTTGAGGAAGCCAAAAAGGCCGGCGACACCAAGCGCGTTGACGAGTTGAAGAATCAAATTGAAGCCACCAAGCCGGGCATGGCACCGGAAAAGCAGTTTTTCGAGAGTCTCGAAGCCACGCTGGACGCTGACCAGAAAGTCAAACTCACAGCCGCGCGGCAGCGGATCGCCAACAATCCCGACGTCACGTTGACGCCGCACGACGTTGTGGAAGCGGCGCGTGCCCAGAAGCTGGAAGATGCACAGCGCACCAAGCTCGACGACTTGCTGAAGGAATATCGCGCAGATATGGCCAAAGCGCGTCCCTCAACGCTCGAAGATCGCATCAAGAGTGTCGACGAACTGATTGGAAAGGTGCGTACGGTACTCAATCCTGAGCAGACCAAAGCATTCGACGCGGAAATCGAGCGTTTGCGACCGCCGGCACCCGCCGATCTCAAACCGGTTCAGTTGCAAATGCCCAAGCAGCCGCGCGTAATCGTCAAAGAAGGCAATGTTCGTGAAGTCGAGGATCCGGCTGCGGAAGTTCGCAAGGTGGAAATCAAGCGCGAGGTTGACCCGCAGGATCTCCCGCCGGAAACCGAGCCGAAGGAAAAGCCCTAACGCCTGATTCTGCGACGGTAAGACCAACCCACATCATCGCACTCCTCCCCTTGGAGAGAGTGCGATTTTTTCTTGATCGGCCGCGCTGTCGTAAGCTCCGCACTTCTGATCGCATTGTCCGTGCGAATTCGATTCCTCCGATCGTCGTCGTTGCTGCTAGAACATTGCGAATCCAATCTAGCGGCCGTGCCTCCGTGCCGGCCGTAGAACTCCAGTATGCGTTCTACATCAGGCCGCTACGGTTGAACTGAAAACGCGCTAAGCCGTTGCATCCGCACAAAGCGGACCGGAGACGGTACAGCAAGCCCGGCGGACGAAATCCGCCGATCTTCAATCGGTTGAGACTCGGAGCAAATTCATCACTGCACGATGGGCGATCCGGTTGCAGCGCCGAGATGTAAAATTCGCCGCGGGCGTCACGTCAAAGCCGAGCAGCAACGAAAAAGCGTTCGGCAGGGACCGAACGCTTTCTGAATATCCGCAATCAAGAGAGTCCGTACGCGACACGTACGACGTGTGATCAAATCCCGCCGGCAAAGGTCGGGAACGCTTCCTCTTCCTGTTCTTTCTGAATCAGAATCTTCGACTTCATCAGAATCAACAACGTACGCGTATCCTTGATCACCGTCGAGTTGGTAAACGCACGCTTCAAAACCGGAATCTTATTGAGAATCGGCACACCGGCCTCAACTTCGATCTCGCCAACCTGTTTCAAGCCGCCGAGGAGAATCGTTCCGCCGTCCGGAATGGAAGCAGTGGTGTTGATCGTGACAAAACGCTGATCGAGCAGCGTGACAAACGCACCCGGCGAGTTACCGCTCTGCCGCTGCACTTCAAATCGCTCGAAGTCCGGCTCTTCGGACTGTGTTGTCCGCACCGTGACGGTGACGTACTTGCGATCGGCGCTGATTGTTCCTTCGACGTCCAGCGAAACACCGCTCTGCGCAACCGCCGGTACCGGCTGGAAACCGACCGCGCCTTCGGCCAGGATCGGGTTCAGTGTTGCGACGTACTGGCGGGCACGACCCACCGTGATGTTCGCGCGCTGTCCGTTGAACATTAGAATTCGCGGTGCCTGAACAATGCTCGAACGGGAATTGGCCTGCGTCGCGCGAATCAGGAAGTCAACCTGCAAGTTGTCGAGGAAGGTGCCTGCGATGTTCAACGCCGGAACCAGCGACGGCGACGTGGCAAACGAACCCGGCACCGAGGTATTGAAGTTCGCCGGATTGGTCAGCGCCAGCGAACCTTGCTGAGCCGTGACCGGGGTTGTGTTATTAAAGTGCGGAGATACACCCGTACCCGAAGGGACAAAAGCGGCCTGACCGAAAGGCTGGACCGGAGTCGCGCCCGGCGTGAACGGCGTACCGAAGCCCGGCACACTCGCGAACGAGCCAATCTGAGAAAACGTCCGGGGAATCAGGACCGGCGACCCGGTAAACGGATCTACGATCGGCGTGCCACCGGGCGTGAACGCGCGGTCAAATCCCGCGCTGCCCGAGTTGAAAACGAAGTCGATATCCACACCGATTTCTTCAAGGAAGTTTGACGTCACACTCAGATAACGGGCTTCAATCGCAATCTGCAACGCGCGGGTTTCGCGGAGCTGATTGAGCAGGTCCTGCACGCGACGGTGCGAATCAGACGTGTTGTAGACAATCAACTGGCCGTTGAGTTCGCGAACCGAGGCATCACCGCCGCCGGTCTCCTGCCACGAATCCGGCTCCACGGTCTGCCGGATGATGTCCATGATTTCTTCGGCGAGGTTGGCGTTGTCTTCGTTGTTCTCCTGGCCTTGGTTGGTGTTCTGGAAGAGCTGCTGACCGCCGCCGCCGCCGCCACCACCACCGCCGCCGACACCACCGGCACCGCCGCCCTGGGTCAGCCCCTGCAGCGCTTGCGCGGGATCCAACTGGGCCGCGTTCGTGAATCGCGGAACGTTGACCAGAAGGTCACGAATGTCATATACGAGAACAAGCTTGTCACGATCGAGCTTGTCCTTGGTCGCGATGCGCAGCAAGCTCTCGCCGACGGAAAATGCGAGGCGAACTTCACCGCCGACCTGCGAGAGAATTTCATTGAGGACGGTTCGCAACGGGAGCTGCGTAAGTTTCAGGGTAACCGGCACGTCGCGTTCGATGCCGTTGGCTTCGAGATCCTCCCAGTCGACCGAAAAGTTGATTTCGGACTGATCCTGAAGGAAGTCGAGCACGCGCTCCAGTTCCTGATCCTCAACGCGAACTTCGGGAAGCACCTGCTCCAGTCGACGATTCAATTCGATGTCTTCGAGCGACTGTCCACTGATTCCGGGCCCGATCGCCTCGCGGCGCGAAGCGATTTCCGCCCAGTTGCGCGGGTACATCACTTCGTAATCCCACGGGATCAGTGCCTGGTCGGCGTTGACCAGCGAGCGGCGCTGCTGCACGGCAAGCTGATTGTGCCATTCTTCCTGCTCCCAGTACGAAGCATAATCTTCGGCTATTTCCAGGTAATGCCGCGCGCGACTGTTCGATGGATCGACGTAAAGAATCTGACGGTAGGTTTCTGCTTCGCGCGCGAACTGCTGCTCCTTGCGAAGCTGTTCCGCGGTCCGGAAAAGCTGTTCAATCTGATCCGCGCGCTGCTTTTCCTGCTCTTGCATGCGAATGCGGATCAGATCGCGGATTTCCTCACGCTCCTGCTCCGTCTGATTGGTCGTGTAAATTTCAGAACCGGCTTCGATTTCATCCCGCAGCGCGAGGGCGCGATCGCGCGCCGCATCGTACTCCGCGCTGGAACCGGCATATTGCCGGGCCGTATCAATTTCACTAACGGCACGATCCGCCAACTGGCGCGCTTCATCATAGTCATTGCGTGCCATGGCCTCGCGCACTTCGGCGGCCAGAGAATCGAGCAATGCGAGCGCCCGCTGCCAGAACAGTTCATCCCGCGCCTGCATCTGGTCCAGCGCGGTTCCGCGGCTGACATCCGTCGTGCGGGTCGGGGCCGGAGCCGAGTACGTGGCCGGCGGCGATGAGGTCGCCGGTTCCATCGACATCGGCGTCATCGTCCCCGTGGGGGCTGGCCGCGCCGGCGCGGGTCGCGCCGGTGGTGGTGTCTGATTGACGGTGCGACTGCTGGTTGCAGGGGCCGGAGTCGGGGCAGGCCGAACGGTCTGCGGTGCGCGCGTCGTTGCACCCGGCGATACCGGCTGCATTTCCAGGATTGGCCCGGATGACCGCGGCGCGGCTTTCCCCATCATGTCGCGACTGGTTGTCCGCTTCCGCAAGGATTGATCGCGAATATCCGCCGGTGCGTGCATGTTGTCGATCACCGCCGAATACAGCGAATCCGCCGCACTCCAGCGCTGATTCGAGAATGCTTCTTCGGCCGCCTTGAAATCGGCATTCGCTTTTTCGATTCCCGCGAGCGTGCGGTTGAGCGCGTCGAGGAGTCGATCGAGCTCGCCGCGCTCGCTCTCATTCAGCGCGTCGCGATCAATATCGGCCAGCGCCTGTTTTGCTTCTTCGTATTTCTGCTGGCTGTATAGATCCGCCGCGCGATCAAGCTCTTCGACTTGAACGAACGCGCTCAGTGCCGGCAGCAGCAGACACGCCAACCATACTCCGCGACGCGCAAATCTGGGTTGTCGCATTCGGGAATCTCCTCGGGGGAACAGGTACCTGGACAAATTCTTTTCTGCCCGACTTCGTACCGCGCGGACGTGCACCGCGCCCTGATATCTTGGTTCGTCGGCATCGCGCAGGCCGCGCAATCGGGCGCACGATGCCTTCCGTCCATTCCACGCTCGGCGCGGAGTGTAGCTTTTTGTCTACCGGGTCGCAACCGCTTCACAACGTTGGTCTTATCTGACGAAACTGTCGCACCGTCATGCTGATCGGACCGCCGCGCAATTGCATATGCCGCGGTCTCGCGCCTCGACGCATACCGACTACGGCACGTAAGTCGTGATAAACGGTGCTATGGGCAACATTTGAATGCGGGCAGCGCCCTGCGACGCCGTCACTTCCGGCTGCGGAAACAAACCGCTGCCCCCGCGACCCGCGCGGATCCAGTATTCATGGACGTATGTGCCCGGCCCGAGTTCCTGAATTTGAATTGTGATGGATTCGGGCCGCATGTCCCGGATCGGGCCGATGGTCTGAAAACTTCCGATTGCGTCCGGCGGCGGCTCGACATAACTGCAGTTGCTCGGAATCCGCTGGTGCCAGCGGACGCCGCGGAGCGCTTCGCTGACCATCACCATTTCGCGGACAACCAGAATCTGCCCGCTTGCGAAAGAATCATCGAAATCCGCCGGAACCGCCGACCAGTACTCGACGGTCTGCCCGCCCTCGCGGGGTTCACCTGTAATCTCGTCAAAATGCTCAACTTGCCGTTCGGCCCGACGTATCGAGCGGCGTATTTCAATTTTCGTAGCCTGGGAATCTTTCGCGGTGGACTCGCTGCGACAAACAAAAGGATGACGGACGGTTGAACTGAGTTCACCCTCATGAACCGTCGCGCTGACAAACCCCTCTTCCGTGCCCGGTTCAATTTCCATGGCGACGGGAACAAATTGCACGGAACCTGCCGCGACCTGCGCGCTCTTCACCTGCTCACGGGCAAGAATCTGTCCGCTTTCGTTGAGAAAACCCACAAAATGAACGCCGTTACCCGTCGGCGCATCAACACGAAATTCCCGTGCGAACTTCTCATCATTGCGGATCGCTATGGTCAGGATCGACCGATCGCCGGCGGAAGCAATCGGCGGAAAGTCCAGTTTGATCTCCGGAATCTCGGTGCAATCGATGAGGAGATTCTGCAGCCGAATGCCCTCCGGACCGGCTTGTGCGAACCAGCAGCGGTAGTAATCGGCACCGGCCGAAAATGGGACAACAAGGGTGGGGTGATCGGGATCCGGCACTACAAAATCTGTCCACAAAAGTACTTGCTGCGAAGTTGCGACTTCCGTCAGAGGGGAAGGCTGTTCTGCAATCGCGATCGTCTCCATTGCGGGATTGCCTTCTCCCGCATGCTCGAAACTTGCGCTGAAGCGAAATTCCAACTTCCCCGACGACGAGATGTTTTCGCTCATTTCCCGTCGTCGAAGGGCGGACGCCGCGTATCCCCCAGCCTTCTCCAGCCAGCAGAGAACGGGTCTTCGGGCATGTTGCGCTGCGACAGAAAACGTAATCCTGCCGTAGCCGTCCTCGGTCCGCGTGAATTCGTCGACGATCTCGATATTTTCCGGCCCGGCCACCGGCGTACCGGCTGCGCGCACCGGTGTTCGGTCCACGAGCGCCGCACCGTGTTCAGAACCCGATAACGAGAGGATCGTGGATACTGCATCCGCGGAATCGCTGCGTAAAAGGATCGTTCCCGGCGTTTGTTCCGGCATGACCCACTGACCCGATCGCGGCTCCGCGTCGGCGGCAATCAACAACATCGGTTCGGCAATTTTCGCCGGCAGATGAACTTCGATACCTGATTGTGTCCTGATGGCGGTTGTCTTTGGACGTTCGCCGCCGGCATTCTCGGCCTTGGCCGGCTCTTTCTCCACGCGAATTGTTGCCTCGGTTTCGAGCGTCCCGCTCGTCATCGGAACCTGTAGCCGAGCCTGATATGTTCCCGCTTTCGGCGGAACCCATTCCGGAAACGACATTCTTCCCAGGACACGCGCGGGGATCGAAGCTGAATAGTCGTCGGGTCCCGAAATTTCGATCGTCGGAAGCGCGCGTTGCGTTGTGCGTGTCGCGCTCGCCCATCCTGCCCAGAATTCCGTCGGCATCCCCACAAGACCGATCGTCGGTTTCGTGGCCAACCACACGTGAGTCGACCCTTCGCCACGCAGCGCCGGATGGTAACTGTGCAGCGATGAGAAGCTTGCGTCACTTCCAAACACCGATAGCGACAGCAGTTGCGGATTGGTGCGATACGGAAAACTCTCAAGGGAAACCGCCGCGGACATCTCACCCGTTTCGTCGAGGATTTTGGGGTGCGAATAGGGCGCGAACTCCTGCCAGGTCGGCCGCTGCGAAGTGGGCATGCCAATCGCGGATAACCCCACCTCGCAGGGAAGCTCGTTGCAAGTAACGCCCCACGGATACCAGGCTCGGAGCGAAAATTGCATTTCCGCCGCATTCGGCTCCAGAACCCTCTTCGCGTCGATCGCGCCGATCAACTCGATATCGCGACGCGGCGACAACACCACACGACTCGCCTCGTGATTCGGAATTATTTCCTTCCCGACGCGAACCCGCACCCGGAGCGGCGCGGATCCCGCTTCCGGCAGCAGCTTAAATTTCGCACGCACCATTCCATTTTGTATAACCGCCTTTTGCTGCACGAGTGCGCGCTCCGCGTCGTCGCGCAAGCTCAACTCGGCCTCTTGCCCCTCGAATGCGGTCTCGATTTGACCGGTTTCGTTCACCAGTATTCCCGCGACATATACGTCCTCCCCGATTCGGGGGCGCGCAGGACCGGCCAGCAGCAACGCACGCGTCCGCGTGGCGGCAATCGTGCGACTCCGATCCAGTTCCCCTTGAAGAAGGGCCAGCCGTTCCCCCTGACGAAGCAGGCACACCCATCGAGAGTCCACCAGAATCTTCGCGTCCGGCGGAATGACAAGCGACCCAATGCCGCCTGCGAGTGTGAACGAGCGCGGTACGAACGATCCGTGCATCCAGAACAATCCGGACGCGTCCGGGACGGAGGCTTCCGCCGCGCGAGGAACGGTCCAGAATATTCCTGCTTCCGTGCCGATGAGCGCTGCAGCGGGAATCGGATCGACAATATGAAGATGCTTTTGCGTGATCGGAGCGGGGCGGGATGCCTCGGTGTACAACGCAACAACGTATGCGCCGGGAGTCAACCGAGCCGTGAATGAGATCTCTCGTCCGGCGTTCGAATCCTCGGCTGGTTCCGCAAAAGAAAACTCATGCGACGTGATAAACGAACCAGTCACCGGCAATGTCTCAAACGCCACGCGACCCTGGCACTGCCGCAACCAATCTTCCAGATCGACGCGACGAATCTCCGCCATGCCCGTTGTCGGAACTTCTGAATGTATCGTCACCTCGTGCAACCCGGGATCGTTCGCGCTTTCCGAAAGTGTCACTCCGAGCGGCGCTTGCTTTGCATCGCGAAGCAGTGCCCGGGCCGCATTCGAATACGGCGCAACGCCTGATGCCGCGACGGCCTCCAACACCTCAAGCGCCTTTTGCCCTTGCCCATCCCTGCGCAAGACGCCGGCCAGCATATTCCCCGCTTCCGCCGCGATCGGCGTACGAATCGGTCCTGCTGCGAGGCGCGCGAGCAAGTCGATTTGCTGATTTGCCTTCCCGGGCAAAGGCTCCAGCGCACGCGCCAGACTGAGATCGATGCGATCGGCGGCAAGGGAAGTGCCCACTCCGCTCGGTAAGCGTTGGAGAATCGACTCGATCTGCGCGACACGCTGCGCTGCGGATTCTTCCGGCGTGCGCGGCCTGCGATCCAGATATTTGCTGGACGTGATCTCCCATTCGCCGTGAACCGACCAAGCTTCCGCGAGCGCGGCCAGTGCCTCCGCCTGCAAGTCGAACTTTCCGGCTTCGGCGAACGCGGCCGCAGCCTCCTCCAGAAAAACGATCGCGCCCGCGGTTTCGGAAAGAGCCACGCCGGCAATTCCCAATCCCAACTGACACTCGGCACGTTCCAGCAGTCCGGCAACGTCGGTTGCGAGTGACCGCAGTTGAACCCGCGCGTCGAGCAGTCTCTGCCGGTCGCTCCCACGAAGCGCGACCAACACCTCCACCGCCTCGCATTCGGCGCGGACGAGCGGCGACGCGGACGTATTTCCCAACTGCCGGGCGATCGCGATTGCCGCGTGGAAGTCCTGCGACTCCAATCGGCGGAGAGCCTCCTGGGCCTGAGGAGACCAGGTTGCGGGAGAACCGGACTGCCCGAGAACGGAAACGGAGAGCAAGTAAC
>JBFWWY010000016.1:0-13601 GCA_050245935.1 Phycisphaerae bacterium
TCAGTCGCGGCCTCGGCTTCAATTCGTATTTTCATCTCGAAGTCGCCGACTACGGCATGCCCGTCAGCGAAATGATGTCGCTGATGAAAACGGTGCTCGAGCAGACGCGGCCGTTTTTTGAACAACAGCATTGCTGGACGAAGCACGAGCATGCGAAGCGCTACAACGCACCGGTGCCGAAACGCCGCATCCCCGCGCACAGGCTGCCGAACCGCTGGGGCCAGGAGTGGAACGGCATCGTGTCGGCGGTCGATCTCGATCCGCTGTTCACGGACAAGTCGCCGGAATGGATCATCGAGCAGGCCGAGAAGTTTTACATGTCGATGGGCTTTCCCAAGCTCCCGCAGGCGTTCTGGGACAAGAGCGATCTGTACGAACTCCCGCCGGACGCGGAGCGCAAGAAAAACCGGCACGCGTCAGCGTGGCACATCGACCTCGATCATGACGTGCGCAGCCTGATGAGCGTGCAGCCGAACGCCCAGTGGTTCAGCACGACGCACCACGAGCTTGGCCACATTTACTACTTTCTGGCGTATACCGACAGCGGCTGTCCGCTCCTGCTGCGCGAGGGCGCGAACCGCGCGTTTCACGAAGGTGTCGGCGATCTCATCACGCTCGCGAGCAAGCAGAAGCCGTACCTCGTCGAGATCGGCGTCATGCCGGCGGACTTCGGCAAAGGCCAGGAAACGGAATACCTGTTGTCGCAGGCGATCGACGGAAATCTGGTGTTCCTGCCGTTCTCGTGCGGCGTCATGACAGGCTTCGAGCACGATCTGTACGAAAAGCCGCTTGCGAAAAGCGAATTCAACAAACGCTGGTGGGAACTGAAGCAGCAGTATCAGGGCATCGATCCGCCGAACGGCGAACGTGGCGAGCAATACTGCGACGCGGCGAGCAAGACGCACATCAACGACGACCCGGCGCAGTATTACGACTACGCGATCGGCACGCTGTTTGTATACCAGGTACACGACTACATCGCACGAAACATCCTGAAACAGGACCCGCGGAACTGCAATTACTACGGTCGCAAAGACGTCGGCGAATACCTCGCCGCCATGCTCGAACTCGGCGCGACGCGCGACTGGCGCCAAGTCCTTCGCGACTTCACCGGCGAAGACCTCTCCGCGCGTGCGATGCTGGCCTATTACGAGCCGTTGATGGGGTGGCTGCAGGAGCAGAACAAGGGGCGGGATGTGAGCTTCGCGTAACGCTTCACAGTAAGCGTTCTTAATTGAATCGATTCATGTAGGATGCGTCCGTGACGCATCATTGCGCAATGAGGCGGATAGCAGCTTTGACGTAACGCGAACAAGCTGGGCTATGCCCAGCCCACATCACTAATTTTCAGGGCAATCCCATGATTTTGAACCGAGAGAATTCCAAAGCAAACTGCTACACAATTGTTGCTTTGATTTTGCTTATTTACTTCTTGGCTTGGAGCGTTTGCAATCAGCTCGTCGAAGGGTTTTCGTGCGAGAACATGCATAGATTTTGTGATAACAAAGAAATATTAACACGTCTTGACAGGTATGACGATATCTTAACAAAAGTTGGCGCTGGATGTTTCGCCGTCGCAGGATTATTCACCAAATTAATCCTCGATGCTACCATCAAAGGGAGCCCTATCGACCAAAAGCCTGAACTTATTTTTTTGGTTGCTACGAGCGTAATGACCCTCGTCGCCGTTGAGTATGCAGATAATGCACGCGTTCGTCTTGCATATCTTGGTTTTCTTATCATGAATGATGACAACGCTGTCAGTGCTGTGTTTATCTCACTAAGAGGAAACACTATTGGAGGGATCTATGCCGCTATGTCTTGTGCCTTTTGGCTCAGCGTAATAGCTGTACCCGTCTGGGGGCATCTCTTAAGACTTCCTTGGCAACTATATATCCTGACAACGATTACAGTAGCTTTGATTCAGATGCAAATTGTTGCTGCTCCAACTGCTCGAATTTTTGCATACTTGAGTTCTCAAAAACCTTCCAGCGAATTGATCAGGTCGACGACTCACTTAATCCCCTTATGCTGTTTGATAGCGATTTGCGCAGAATCATTTCGCGAAATGACTTTTCCCCCAAATCAACAAAAGACGAGTGACATGGCGACCAGCGAAAATTCGGTCTAGTGGCACTGAAAAGTTGTAGTCAGCCTGTCAGTGATTCAGATAGAACGCCTACTCAAGAATCATCGACAACGGCGTACCGTTGTCCGTGCCGCCCATCGAAGCTTCTACTCGAACGCGATGACGCCCGAGCAGTTCGAAATAGAACAGCTTCAACGCGAAATCGCGCGGAGCAAGATTCGCCAGGCGCGGGTGCAGACGGCTGAGGAAAAACTGCGGGCGGGGATTCGACTCTTTGGGCAAATGCGACGGACAATGATCAACGGGATTCATTGACAGTTTCCCGAGTCCACCGATGGGGAAGTCGAGCGGATATTCCGCGAGCGGTTGGCACTTTCCAAGAAAATTCAGAGCGCTAAGCCCTGACGAAAATTTGTTGTCGCGGTGATGGACGCGCTCGACACCTGCGCTGTGCCATGACGGTCCGGGGTTGCCACGAATGTACTGTTGGTTTCGCTACTGACGTACCACGAATATTGCCGGGTGCCATGGCGACCGTTAAAGGGTCGCCATGTTCTCAGTTCAAGTTATCGCCGCTCCAATCCGTTCATGCCGACGCAAAGCCGTCGGCATGGCACCCGTCGCGTATGCAGCGCGATTGCTAACGCGACATCAATCACGGCGGGTCCGGATCGCCGCGGCAGATCCTCGCCGGGCACAGTCGGTGAAGCAGAACTGCAATGATCGCGATTACAACCAACCCCGGTGGTCGGAGCTCGGCGTCGGCGAATTTGCCGGTGCTTTCATAGAGCTCGCCGTCAGAGAAAGTGACCGCCAGGCGCCCCTCCCCTGCGCCCGCCGCACCCCCGCTACTTTTCAGTATTGCGCTTCGTTACAATTCGAGGTGATTCCAGCTCCAATCGCGCTGCTCTGATGAGCAGGCGAACCAAAATATCTTACGAGGATGGCTTCCATGAGAAAGTCTTCTGTTACGCTCTGCATGCTGCTCCCGCTATGTATTGCGCTTCCGCTCGTCGCCGAAACGCCGACAGAAACTTTTACATTTCAGGGTGTTCTTACCGAAACCGGCGCACCGGACGCAAACGGCAGCTACCTGCTGGAGTTTCGCTTATTCGCCACGTTGGAAGGCGGCGCGCCGCTCGAAGTCCTGACCGATATTCCTGTCACATTGAGCGACGGCCTGTTTACCACACAGTTGACATTTACCGTGCCAACCGCGTTCGACGGCAGCGACCGGTACATCGAGACCGCGGTACGAGAATCGCCGAGCGATTCCTACCAAACACTTGCACCGCGCATGCCCGTTACCAGCACGCCTTACGCAATCCGCAGCGCCGTCGCAGCCGATGCCAACACGTTGGATGGTCGCTCCGCAGCCGGGTTCATCCAGAATTCGACAACAGCGCAATTGGACGCGAATTTCAACATCAGTGGGAACGGCACCGTCGGCGGTGTGCTTTTGGCCTCGGGCGTCAGTGTCGGCATCAACGGCATAACAATGAACAACGCGCTTCTCCGCTTACTGGATTTGAGTAATCCCAATCACGGCATTCGTTATTCGCCAACCGTCGATGGACCTGAATTTCGCGGCTTCGCCGGCTTCATTTGGCGCAACGGTACCAACGGGGCGACCGAGCGCATGCGTCTGGACGGATCCGGCAATTTAACTGCTACGGGCAGCATCGGTGCCGCCACGCAATTCAACCTCGGCGGCGAACGATTTGTCAGTCGTGCGGGCAATCTCAACACGTTCGTCGGGTCCGCAGCCGGCAATGTCAACGTTGGACAACAGAACACGTTTGTCGGCAGCAGGTCGGGACAAAACAACCTAAGCGGTTTGCGAAACACCTTTTTGGGCGACGCCTCAGGGGCTGCGACCATCAACGCCAATGAATGCACATATATCGGTGCTCTTGCCGGACTGAACGCGACCGGAACCCAGAACACAATGATTGGCGCAGGCGCAGGGCAAAACACCACGACCGGCGCGGGAAACACGTTTGTCGGATTCGTTGCGGGAAATAACAATACGACGGGCTCATTCATAACGGCGATCGGCTACAACGCTACTGCCGCAGCAAACGTTACCAATTCTGTCGCGATCGGTGCCGGTGCCCGGGCTGAAACCTCAAACACCATTGTCCTGGGAACCGAGCAAGAACGCGTTGTCATTCCTGCGCTGCGCTCCAGCCGATCCACGCTCTGTATCGACGGCAACGGCGAAGTCGGCGTCTGCACTTCCAGCCTGCGTTATAAGACCAACATCGCGCCGTTCCTGGGCGGCATGGCATTGGTGAACCAGCTTCAGCCAATCACCTTCGATTGGAAATCCGACGGCGAAAATGATTTCGGACTCGGTGCCGAAGACGTAGCGAGAATCGAACCACTACTGGTTACGCACAACAGGGACGGACTGGTCGAAGGAGTGAAGTACGATCGCCTCCCAATCGTTCTCGTGAATGCACTGAAAGAACAACAAGCGCAGATCGACGTCCTGCAGCGGCAACTCGACAAGCAGCAGCAAATAATCGAGACGCTGACCGCCGGGCTCCGCGAGAATCAAACAAAAGCCGATAGCTCGCGGTAAGCGCAATTCAATTTGCTCAAACGTAACGTGACAACACAAAAGGCCAAAACAAAGATCAAACAAAGGGGAAATGTGGATTGGCTAAGCGCGCTGGATCCGCCTGCAGCTCGATGCGCGCCGTGCAGAGCGCGGCACTGTCCGCCCTGTTCACGTGTGATGTTCCGAAGATACAAAAAGACACCGGCTGGCTCGCCGGTGTCTTCTTTTCTGGAGTTATAGATCACAAAATCGCGCGATTTTTGAACCGCGCGGGCTTCCTAGCGACGACGACGCGCGCCCAGCGCCGCAGCGCCGACGAACAACAGCGAAAGCGTACCCGGCTCCGGCACAACAAAGCTGAAATTATCAGCCGACCAGAGTTCCTGGAATGTCACGTTCGCTGGATTGCCCACGATGGAGATCGTCTCAAACGAATCGGTGTCGCTGATAAAGCCGACGAACCCGGCATTGAAACCGGTGATGGAGTCGAGCAGAATCAGATCACTGCCGACTTCGATTCCGATCCCGTCGCCGGAAAAGGGACTGACCCAGTCCGCACCGAACGCGACGATATTTGCACCACCGAAGCTCAGATCCACGCGTTCATGGGGTGCTGCGCCCGTTTCCCCGTCGAGGAAGTTGGTGCCGTCAAAATTTCCAAAAGCACTGCCCGGCTCAATCAGCAGCGCACCGTCCGCGCCGTTCGGGGATCCATCGCGCTTAATCTGGATCAGACCGGTGTCCAGCGTCTGACCGTCGGCGATCGACTGTGTCCCCAGGCTGTTGAAATCTTCGGTCACGATCGGACCTCCCACCGCTGCCTCCCAGGCTCCGCGGTCGGTAAAGACCATCGTTCCACCGAACGCTGAGCAGGCCATCGCCATCGCAGCGCCGGTGCCGAGAATTCGTTTGAGCATGATTCGTCCTCCTCTGCAGCGTGCCTGAATTGCCCGCTTCACGCGGACGCGGCTGCGAGTTGGCACGCTTCCCCCACACCGCGCGGCCCGCCGGAATTGATGATCGCAACGAATGAGCGAATGAACATCACAAGCAGTCGACGAGCCGATACTGTTCCTCTTAGTGGTTATCCTACATCAAAAAAACGTCGACCTGACAAAAAAGTCGCGCATTTTCTCGAATTCTATGGTTCCGGACGAGCCCAACGCGCAGACTTGCCCTCGCATCCCCCTTTTCGCGCTTACTATATCTGCACGATTGCCCCACGACGTCTGGAACCGTCGGCGGTAGCAACGTCATTTCCGGAGGTTTCGCGTATGCGTTCGATTTACTGTTTCGCTGCGTTGGTCTTCACTATGAACACCGCAACCGCTCTCGGCAGTGTCGTCGTTACGTTCGGCGAGATTGACGCGTCCACGCGGGCAATCTCGGGTCGACTCGGCAGCACCTCAGGTGATTTGGTCAATGACCCGCCGCCATCAGGCGGGCTTAACGGCGCTCACGAACTGCACCCGGTGATCGTTGCCGGACCGATCCTGCCAGGCGACCTTCCTACATTACCGGGCACCGAATGCGTGGTGACTTCGAGTTCCGACGTCACGCTCGAATACATTCGTACCGGGAGCGAGCTGGCAATCCACGTCACAACAGCGTGCGACACGGTGTTTGATAATATGGACGGCGGGAATTTCCTCGCCGCAACAAACGCTTTTGCGGATGTTCGTTTTGTTGTCGATGTGGATACGCCTTTCGACATCTTAGGCGATATCGCTTTCGATGCCGAAGAAATATCCTCGTTTGTGCAGTTCAGCGGCGGCACACTGGGCAACATCGTGGCGGAGTTCGGCTCCGCCGGCAACGGTCCATATCAGGTCTTCGGCATACTCCCGCCCGGTGCATATCGACTGCAGATTTTCACAGACCTGTTTGAGGCACCGCCGAACGGAATGAACGTCGGTGACTTCTCAGAAACGGGCGAAGCGACTGCACACCTCTACCTGAACCCGAACTCAAGTCTGTTCGCGGTCGGCGATCTGAACTGTGACGGCGTCCTCTCCGTAAGTGACATCGCCCCGTTCGTCCTGGCGATCACGGACCCCGCAACGTATGCCACAAACTTCCCGACATGCGACATCGATTTCGCGGATGCGAATCATGATGGAATCGTGAGCGTGAGCGACGTTGGTGCATTCGTTCAACTGCTGACAGGCCATCCATGATTCAAAACTGACGTTCAATTTTCACTACCGGTGCTGATCGATCAGCACCGGATTGCCATCCGGATCGACCAGCGTGATGTGTGCAGGCCCCTTCGTGGATTCGTCACATTCTGTCGTCAGTTCGACGCCGCGCTGCTTCAGCATCTTTTGAATGTCGCGGACGTCCGTGAACGAGTCCAGATTCTTCGCGTGCTGATCCCAGCCGGGATTGAAGGTCAGCAGATTTTTATCGAACATCCCGTGAAACAGCCCGATTTTGGTCGTGCCATTGCCCAGGATCAGCCAGTTCTGGTCCATATTGCCGCCGACCGCTTCAAAGCCCAGTTTTTCGTAGAATGCGCGCGAAGCTTTGATATCCTTGACGGTGAGGCTGATTGAAAACGCGCCGAGTTCCATTCTGTCACTCCTGTCGGATTGGGTGGGGGCGGAAGAGTTTGTGTTGTCGCTCGACGCGGCAGTAACGAGCGCAACAACGGCTGAAAAAGTGATGATTGTTTTCATGCTTGGAATGTAACCTCGAGTGGACAGGCTTGCTTGACAAATCTTGCGAATCCATCTGAAAACCCCCGCGCCGCCGCGGCCCATTATCTGGAAAGCATCAACCGCGCGATCGATCACATCGTGCAGCATCTCGACCAGCCGCTCTCGCTCGAACCGCTCGCGGAAATTGCCGGATTTTCGGCCTTTCATTTTCACCGTATCTTCCGCACCGTCCAAGGGGAGACGCTCAATCAGTTCATCAAGCGGCTCCGACTCGAACGCGCGCTCTGGATGCTGTCTCACAGGAAATCGCGCTCGCTCACGCAGATTGCGATGGCGTGCGGTTTCGCCTCATCATCGGATTTTTCACGCTGCTTCAAGGAGCGCTATGGTGTTCCGCCGAGTGCGTTTGATCTGCAGATGTTTCGTGATTCGCGCCGCGAAGAGATGGAGCGCGCGACCTGCGGCGGCGAATTCGATCAGCACGTCAAAGCGTGGCCGGAACACGCAAATGAAGACAATTTCGAAATCGTGCTCAAGCGGTATCCGCCGCGCTGCGTCGCGTACTTGCGCGTGCTTGAGCCGTATCGGCATGGTGCGGTCACCTCCGCATCAGCGGAGTTGCTGGCTTGGGCCACCGCGCGTGGCGTTGAGGATGGCCAGTGGCTGGGCTACATGTGGGATGATCCGGAAATCGTGGCCATGAAGGACTGCCGCTACGACGTAGGTGTGGTCGCGCCGGAAGTGGAGCCGGAAGGTGCCGTGGGCCGCTTCGAATTTCCGGCCATGTAGGACTGCCGCTACGACGTAGGTGTGGTCGCGCCGGAAGTGGAGCCGGAAGGTGCCGTGGGCCGCTTCGAATTTCCGGCCATGACCGTTGCCAGCCTCGCGGTCCGCGGATCGATTCATCTGGAGATGCGCGCGATTGACTACATCTACCGAACGTGGCTACCCGCGAGCGGCTATGTTCCCGCCGATTTGCCGGGATTCGAAGCATGGATCGGAAAGCCCTTTGCGCACGGCTTGGAATACTTCGAGTTGTTCGTGGAAATACCGATTGAATAATATCTGAGGTAAAGAGGCGAGCGTGGATTTCTACGCGCCGGTCAACAACGCCACAAATGCACCAATATCGCCGACCGAAACCGTCCCGTCGTTGTTCAGGTCGGCCCGATCCGGATCGCAATCGGGAAATTGCACGCTGTACATGTCCGGGCTTGTGAGAACCAGAACGAACGGGCCGATATCGGCAACCGAAATCGAACCGTCGCAATTGAGATCGCCGAGCGCGAACAGTGGCGTCCCCAGAAGTGCGCGCCAGCCGCGCTGCACGCCCTCAGGATCGATCCCGTTGCCGACCACCACACGACCGTCGGCGGAAATATCCATTGCAATTTGCAGATGCCACCCGCTCAGGTCAAGTCCGAACTCATTCTCCAGAACACTTTGAAGCAAGCGACTGCCGTTCGTGGAATCCCAGATCGCGGCCGATGGCGGACCATTCAGAAACTCCGCATCCGAGCCGACGATGATGGCACCATTCCCCGAAGCGGCCCGCATATTTCGCCCGAACAGCGATCCCGGGATGGCCGGCGGAATTCCGAGCCACCCTGTCGCTTCAGTCCAACGTGCAAATCGGGAAACGATCGTTGTGCCGTCCGCGCTGATTCCTACCGGCGTGCGATCCTCGCCGATCATCTCGAATCCCCCCTGTGCGAACCAGCGGACGCCGAAATTGCGTGCGGGTGAGGATTGGATGACATAGCCGATCGCGATGTCACCCGAAGCGTCCATATCCGTGACAAGAACGGCGCTTGTATTTGGAACACTCGGGAAGTTCAGCAACGCGCAGGTGTGCTCGGGCGAATTCCAGAAGAAAGGTTGCGACCCCAGAGCGCGATATCCCGCAATCTGTTCGCCGGTGGCGGAGATCGCGGCGGCCCGAATCTCACCCGCTGTACAGGAAGGCAGCAGCGAATATCCGGTTTCGGCGCGCCAGCGAAAAGCGCGTGCCGGCGCAGTCGAACCATCTGTTCGCGCATAGCCAACAATGATGGCACCATCAGCGGAGAGTGCGAGAGGGATTGTCTCCGCGTACGGCCCCTGCTTTTCATCCGCCATCGCACCGAGGCTGATCACGCCGCTGTCGGCTTGCCATCGAAACGGCACGTGCAGGATGCCGGACTTCGTCGAATTTGCGGAGCCGATGATCGTGGTCCCATCCGCCGACACGGAGATCGCAGTTGTTCCTTCCGGATATTCGTTATCCGTATCCAGCGCAACGAAATACGCATGCTCGGCCTGCGAGGTGCTGGACGCACCAATCGCAAGAATGATCGCGGAGACTCCAGTCAGCCATGTTCGCATGCACATTCCAGAAAATTGTTGAGCGTGAGGTGAACGCCATAGAAATCCCGCCGCAAGATGCAGCATAGCGATCCCCGGCGCAGCGATTCAAGACCAATCGCGCTTCATCGCGAGTTTGCGCGATGCAACAGGCCTGCGAAAATTTCACCGTTTGGGGCGGCAGTCCGAAAATAGCTGTGAGTTTCGGACGCATCGTCGCGCCGATTTTCGTGACGAGAATACTGGCTGCGAAGACGCGGAAAGCGGAAAGCCGGAACGATGTTGCGGGAATTTCAATCGCGGCCTTAGAGCATCGCAAAACTGCGGGCACGATCTTCGAGGTCGGGCAGCTTTTCGCGTAAGACGGCAGCCTGCGGTGATTTTGGATAACGTTCGATCAGATTTCGCGCGAGCTGAATGGCTTCCTGATAGCGCTTCGCGTGCGTCAGACGCGTAATCTCCTGCTCGATTCGTTTGCGCGTCTGAATCTCGGCATTCGCCGCGAGCGTCGGAAGATCGAGTCGAAGCGCACGTGCCTCGTTGGACTCTCCGTACTGACGCATCAACGCGTTTGCGGCGCTGAGTGCGGTATTCCAATCGCGGCGCTTCACCGCTTCCTGAACCTGCGACATCAACCGGGCACGTTGTGCTGCATCCGCCTTACCGCGTTCGTTCTGCACAAATTGTGCCAGTTGGCGAGCGGCATCGCTATCAGGATGGCGCTGCAGCAGATCGTGTACGACATCAAACGCACGCTCCCACGCGCCCAGCGCAGCGAGATCATTCACCTGTCGTTTCGCGGCCTCGATATCCTGGTTTTCCACGCCGGTGCGCACCTTTTCGATTCGCGCATCAAGCTGGTCCCAGATTGGCTGCGCCGGATAGCGCTCCCGTGCGAGCTGAACGCGACGGCGCGCTTCTACCCAATTATGGCTTCGCAGCAACTCCGGCACCGATTTCTCAAGCTCGCGCACGGCTTCCGCGGCGAGCCCTTTCTGACGAAGCGCCCGCTCTTCGGGATTCAGCAGAGAAATGTCGCGCAATTCGCGCAACAGAACGGCGAGTTCCGTCACCGAGGCTTGCGGCACATCGTCCGTTTCGCTGGATTGTGCGCCAAAACTCACGGCCCCCATGCCGTACCCCGCGCGTTGCGGAACGTCGCGGATTGTGGCGGGGAGATCCTCAATTCGTCGAAGAAGCTCGGCCAGACCGAAAAGCAGCGCCGCGGCACCCAGGCCGAACAATGCCCGCAAAAACAAGCTCATATAAACGAGGGTCAAATTGGGTTGGGATTCGGCGGATGAAGCGCCATCGATCGATGCACCGGCCGGAACGGCTCCGGTGCTGCTGATCTGCGCCACTTGGACGAAAACGAACACCATCGTGACTGCGGCGATGCCGATCGCGAGGACATAGAGGAAAATGGCTGCGACGCGCGAACGCGACATCCCGTCAAAATCGTCTTCGTATGCTGCCATCGACGAATCGCTCATTTTCTTTCCCGTTCCGCCACAGAAAGGCCGCGAAAAGGCCGACCAGAATCAGGCTGGAGCCGGTCGCGGGCTGCGCCGACTCGGACCGTCCGATAGCCTACGCCAATCATAGGCCCTGCGGCAAGCGCGGGACGGGTTCCGCGCGTACGCGTTCGGCTCTACGCTCGACGCTATTATGGGTCATTATCGTAGATCGAGATACAGGAACTTAAGCGGAATGAACAGAAAGGAGGTCGGCGTACAGCGCTTGCCACAATTCCGAGGAATCGTCATCGGACAACTCGGTCACGACCGAACCCCGCGCTACATACACGCGGCCCCGCCACCCCACCGGCGGAAGCGATGCGCCGTGGCGCACCTCTTCGCTTGGAAATCGCACATGTCGCGTGACCCGCCAACTTCCGTCTTTGTATGCCAAAAAGTACGCGTCGTCACTCGACGACCGGAGAACGACGATCGTCCCGTCCTGCGCGATCGATTTATCCGATGACGGTTTGTATGTGGTCTCTTCCAAACGTCGTGTGAGCGTCGTGGACATGGGCCGTTTCCTCGCTTGCAGGCACTGCGAATATACGACCGGAATCCCGCCTGACAACCACGGCGCGCGCACAAGCCGGTCCCCGACTGCGACGCGAAATCGTTATTGTTTGTGGAGAAATGATTTCCGAATTGTTAAGACCACGAAGTTTCAGGAAAATTTGAAAGAAAACCATTCGGCGATTGAGATTCTCACGTGCCCGGCAACATTACGTTGGCGCAGTCAGTCATCGTCTCGCGACCGTCGCGGGTAATGCGCTTCGTCGATTGTGAACTCAAACTTGTGCGAATACGATTTTCGATCCTGTTTCGTGGGGAGCGTCTGGGTGCCTGGTGGCCCCCGCGGCCTTCAAAGCCGTTGAGAATCCGTACAACCGGCTTCTGGTGGGTTCGATTCCCATCCGCTCCCGTGAAGGCGTTTCCTTCAGTTTAAGCGAAAAGAGCCGTACTCCAGTCGGAGTCCGGCCCTTTTCATCATGTATCGAAGGAAACTGCAATTAGTGCTCGCTGAATACCTGTTCTGCTTCCGTAATGCGATCGGGCAGGACATTTGCGATTTCCTGCAGCATTTCCGGCGTCAGCTTCACAATATCCATCGCCTGCTGCGTCAACTGCTGCGTGCACCCGGTCAACCAGTAACCGAGCTGGTTCTGGCAGCAGATCGTGTCGGCGATGTAGATAATGGAAACCAGACGCGAAAACTCAGGGCTGAGGACATCGGGCTCATGGTGATAAGCGATGCAGTTTCGTAATGCCGGCGGGAATTTCCAGCGTGCTGCGAGCGTGTCGCCGAACGCCTGATGATCCGCGCCGATAATCTCGCGTTCCAGTGCCGGATAGTCCTGCGGCGAAGCAAAGCAACGTTCTGCGACGGCGCGCATTTTTTCCGGCGACATCTGCTGCACCGCGAGCAAACCCACGTCCGCGACCAGGCCTGCTACGAAGGACTCTTCCTGACCATAACGAACACGGTCCGCGATCGCTTTCGCGCATACCCCGACGGCGATGGAATGTTTCCACAGGTCTTTTGCTTCAAACTGCGCCGAAATCGCATCGGCCTTGAACAGCCGCGTCAGCGAAGCAGCGAGCGCGATATTTTTCACAGCACTGAGACCGAGCATGATGATTGCGCGATCGAGGCTTGAAATCTGCGACGGCAATCCATAAAAAGCCGAGTTCACGACCTTCAAAATCTTGGCAGCCAGCGCGGGGTCGGATTTGACCAGCTCGTGCATGTCATGCGCGGTCGCTTTCGGATCTTCGACGACCTCTACGATACGCGTCGTAATTTCAGGGAGCGAACTGATTTCCGTGATGCGCGTCATCGCCTTCGCCAGTTCCGGCGGAAGTGATTTTCCGGTTTTCCCGGCGGTTGTCGTCGGAGCAGCCGTTTGCGTAGTCGCCAGTGCCATTTGCGATTCCTTCCGAAACATGTGTGGCAGTGTCATGTATGCCGTGACATGAAGTATGCAAAACTCACCGTTAGTTTCGGTTGGATTTCCGCAAAACTTTTTAAATACTTGATACCGGTGGAAACTGCGCGTTGAACGAAAACCGACTTCGATGCACAATCTTCGCATGTGATCCGCTTCCCTTGAATGATTATTTGCTCTTGAGTTTCACCGTTGCAGAAATTGCGCAAATCGACGTGCGCATGAAGGCTCTACATGAATCAGGAACGACTTGAGTCGAGCGTCCGAAAACTGTTTGCGGGCTTTGAGGGTGCTGAAGGGAGCGATCCCTGGCTCTGGGATTACACGTCGCGGATCCTGAAAAACGCCGCCTGCATCCGTGCCTACCCCTCCCTTAAGAACGCCGACGTCGACGAGGACGCGCTCACCGCCGCCGCGTTGTTTCACGTTGTCGGCCTTGCCGAACAGACCGCCATGAAAGAACTCCCGCGATGGCAGCTT
>JBFWWY010000017.1:0-13564 GCA_050245935.1 Phycisphaerae bacterium
CCCTATGCGCGGCCTTCCCCCGTTTCGGCGGGCGGCAACATCGGAACGTGAACCTGCGACCGAAACAAGTCGATTCAATAGTAGCACGTGGTACGTTGCCCTGCACACTTTGCGCGTCGTCGCATCGATCTCCGGAGTTTCAGAACTGATGAGCGAATTCTCCACCTCTCAAAAAGATCCTCGAAAAATCATCATCGTCGAAGACGAACCGGTTTCGCTCAAGCTGCTTACCCGACACCTCGAAAAAGCCGGATATGTGGTGGACCCCTACGTAAACGGGAAGGTAGCCGCTGATGCCATCATGGCGCTCCGCTCCGGCATCGTGGTGGCAGACTGGAACATGCCGGAAATGGACGGATTGCAGTTGCTCAAATTCGTGCGCGGCATGCAGGAAATGAGTGCGCTCGGCAGCATCTACTATATTCTCCTCACGGCAAACGATGACAAGGAAGCACTTGTCACCGGACTGGACGCCGGCGCGGACGACTTTCTCGCGAAGCCTTATGCGAAAGCGGAATTGCTGGCGCGCATTCGCGCCGGAGAGCGCATTCTGAATCTCTCTGACGAGATCATGGCGCGGCAGACGCAACTCGCGAAGGCAAACCTGGAACTGGAGAATGTGCGCCGGTCGCTGCAGAACATGGCCAATCTCGATTCCCTCACTGGAATCCCGAATCGTCGCGCCTTCTTCGACCGCTTCCAGGACATGATGAGTGTGTCCACGCGGCACGATCGCCCCCTGACCTGCCTGATGCTCGACGTCGACAAATTCAAGAGCGTTAACGACACGTATGGGCATCACGCCGGGGACTGCGTTCTCAAGCAGGTCGCTCATGCGATCAAGACAGGCTTGCGCCGACACGATTTTTGCGGGCGACTCGGCGGCGAGGAATTCGCCGTCCTGTGTCCGGAGACGCCGCTTGATGGCGCTCTGCAGCTTGCCGAGCGTCTACGTGGCAAGATCGAGTCCATGGAGACGAACATCGGCGAGAAACTGCTGCGCGTGACGGCCAGCTTCGGCGTCACCGGCCTGATTGCGGATGATCATGCTCCTGATGTCATGCTGGGCCGCGCCGATGCGATGCTGTATCGAGCCAAGGAGAGCGGACGCAACCAGGTCTGGTCGATGGACGAGGTCGGGCGTGCCGCCAAGTATCCGTGTGCAGTTCCGGCGAAGGTCTGATCGCGCCGCCGAAGGCTTTTCGCTCGTACACCGACGGATTCGCACTCTCGCGTTCGGCTCTCTACAATCGCGGCAATGCGAATCCTCGTCACCAATGATGACGGCATCCTGGCACCAGGGATCTCTGCGCTGTATCGCGCCGTGGCGGATCTCGGACATGTGGATGTGGTTGCACCCGAAACCACGCAGTCCGCGATGGGGCACGCGATCACCATCAAAACGCCAATGCTCGTCCGACGTGTCCACGTGAACAATACATTCCATGGCTGGGCGGTGGACGGTCGTCCCGCTGATTGCGTCAAGCTGGCGATGAAGGAACTTCTTGACGAGCCGCCCGACTTTGTCGTCAGTGGCATCAACCACGGTGCCAACACAGGCGTGAATGTACTCTACAGCGGGACGGTGGCCGGTGCGGCAGAAGGCTCCTTCTTCGGCCCCCCCTCGATGGCATTTTCGCTGGAGCTTTCGGAAAAGCTCGACTTCGAAAAAGCCGAGAAAATCGCGCGTGAGATGTTCATCCAGTATGCAAAGTCCAAACCGCATCGCGGCATGTGTCTCAACGTCAATTTTCCACCGCTGGACCACGGTTGGCCGCGCGGCGTGAAATGCACGCCGATGGGATTGCTGACCATGGATGATCATTACATCAAAGAACGACACGAGGACGGAACGATGTATTGGCTCGACGGCAAGCTGCCGGATCATCAGCGCGATCCGCAGAGCGATCTGGCGGCGCTGCGGGAAAATTATGTTTCCGTCACACCGTTAAAATTCGAACTCACCCACCTGGAACAGTTGAAGGAGGTTGCCGAGTGGAAGTGGCCCCAACAATTCGGTGCCGCCGCACCGGGACCGACATGAAATTCGCCAAGCGTCTTGGCCTCTTCATTTTTGCACAATGCGGGATCATTCTGGGCACAGGTTGCGCATCGTTTCCCGCGCGCCAGCCGGCGGGCGCTGACGCAACCGGCAGCGGAAAATATCGGATTGTTCACGCGCGAACCGGTCGACACGTCAACATGACGGCGTTGGCCCGCGCCTGTCGCAAAGCTGACGTTGTATTCTTCGGCGAACAGCACTATGACGCAATCTGCAGCGCGGCCCAGCTTGATCTGCTGGAAGCATGGAGCCACCCGGGCGCTGCAGCACTCTCCATGGAGTTCTTCGACCGCGACACACAGCCGGACGTCGACGCCTATCTGGCAGGCCGTATCAGCGAAGCCGAATTTCTTACGGCAACGAAACGCGACAAAAAGTACGCGACGTCGCATCGTCCACTGCTTGAATACTGCCGCACGCATCATCATCCGGTCATTGCGGCCAATGCGCCGCGCGCGCTGGTCCGAGGTTATCGCAACGCCGGTCTGCCCTACGCGGAATATCGTAAGACGCTGCCTGCGGCGGAAAAACGCTGGCTTCCCGTCGCGTTTGACCAGGTCTCCGGCAGCTATGAGAAGAGTTTTCGCGAGGCGATGCAACATCACGCCGCGAACGCCGATGAGAATGGAATCCGGGCTGTCCGCGCTGCGGCACACGCGCAGCTTGAGCCTCCTCCTGTAGAGAACATGACCGAGCACCTGCCGGGGGAGACCAAACCGGCGATGCCCTCAGTTGAACAGATGTTTCAGGCCCAGTTGCTGTGGGACAATTCGATGGCCGAAGCCATCGCAAACTTCCGCAACTGTTTTCCGGCACAACCCGTACTCCACATTGTTGGTGCGTTTCACGTGCGTGCGCAGGGTGCGACCGCGGAAATCTATCATCGACGTCGCCCTCAGGATCAATCGCTAACGATTGTGTACGAAACAGAAGCGGCAGACGGAAGTACGTGGAAACCTGACCCCGCTGTGGCTGACTACTTTATCCTGGGCTTATCAAATTCAGTTTCAGGAACCGCAAACTGACATGCGTTTGTTCCGTTTCCCATTTCAGGCGGTTGCCGTCGTCCTGATCGCGGGGCTTCCTCAGGTCGCGCTCGCTGTGCAGGAACTGCCCTCTCCGCTGACCGCTCCCGAGACGGCACCCGCAACGAGTCCCGCTTCCCAGCCTTCCGACCGTGCGGAAATGCAGAAAGCAAAGCTCGACAACGCCGAAGCACTCGCGGAAGCGCGGGCAGCGCTGCAAGCGGCGTCTCCCGAGCAGGACGTATCGGCTCTAAAAAAGGAAGTCGAAATTCGCGGGAATATCGATCTGGCTTATGCGCAGATCGAGGCAGCAGAAGATCACACCAGCGAACACGTCACGGAGAAGGAAGCGAGGCAGAAAGAGCTTGCGGCCCTCGAAACGCGCGGATTGCCGCAGCGCCCACCCTATTCCTTTTTGCTGCTGCAATCGGCCACGGACGAACTCGACGCGGCTGTCGCGCGGCAGGATGCGATCGAAAATGCGATTTCCGCAGCCGCGGATGCGGTTGAAACCGCCCGCGCGGAGTTCCAGCTTCGCGAAAAAGACCGACGGCAGGCACGGGAAGCCGCCGCGAGCGCTGCGGAAGATCCCGCTGCGAATTCCGCCCGCGCAATGGCGCTGCGCCTTGCGGAGTTGGAGAGTCAGAACGCGCGGGTTCGTCTGCGGCTTCGCGAGCTCGAGCTTGAGGCCTTAAAACGCGAGCTCGATGCGTATGTGACCGACATTGCGTATTTGCAACGACGGCGGGAATTGATCGCAGCCCAGGTTGTCTTTGACCGCGAAGCGCTCGACGAAATATTCGCCGGCATCGAGCGCGAAGAAGCCGCCATTACGCAGGCACTGGAAAGTGCCAGGATCGACCTTGCAACGCGCGAGCGACGATGGGCGGACGCACGGCAGGAACTGGAATCGGCCGCCGATCGGAATCCAGCCTTGGCGGAAGAGGTGGAAGCCCGGCGTCTCGCAAAACAGACAAAGAGCCTGGAAGAAGCGGTGCTGGGGAGCCGTCTGCAATTGCTGGCGCAGGCCCGGGAAATCTGGGAAAAGCGATTCCGCGTGTTCAATCGCGCAGTCGACAACACACAGCTTCGCAGTTGGCAGGAAGAAACAAAGAATGCCATCGTACAGATCGAGCGCGACATCCGCCTGGAATCTTCAAAACTGGAAGAACGACGAAATCAGGCAACCGCAATTGATCGGCGAATTTTAGCGCTGGAAGAGGATTCGGATAATCTCCGATCCAACCTGCTGGCGCAGAAATCTTCGTTGGAGCGACAGTCGAAGCTCCTGTCGGACGCCCGCGATGCACAGGACGTGCAAAAACGACTCGCGGAAAAGCTCGTCAGCGAGATCGGTGCGCAGATCGACACCATTACCTGGGGCGAGCGACTCAGCGCGGCGTGGGACACGACGCGAAAAATCTGGTCCTACGAGCTGACGTCGCTGCAGGACCATCCGATCACGGTGAGCAAAGTTGTCATCGGGCTGATTCTCCTGATCTTCGGCACGCTGTTCGCACGCATTATCGCGCGGACAATCGGCACTCGCTTGCTCCCGCGCATGGGTTTGAACGAAGGCGCTGCGGCGGCCATTCAATCGTTGCTTTTCTACCTCTTCCTGCTCACCGTCGTGATGTTTTCGCTGCGCATCGTCAATGTACCGCTCACCGCTTTCACAATTCTCGGCGGTGCGCTGGCCATCGGTGTCGGCTTTGGCAGTCAGGCGGTATTGAACAACTTTATCAGCGGCCTGATTCTGCTCGCCGAACGCCCCATCCGCGTCGGCGATCTTGTTCGCGTCGACGATGCGACCGGAGCAGTGGCGCATATCGGGCCGCGCAGTACGCGCCTCCGCAGTCCGGAAAACATCGACTATGTCATCCCCAATTCGTTCTTTCTGGAAAAGAGTGTCGTCAATTGGACGCTGTACGACGACCGCTTTCGCACGTGTGTGACAGTGGGCGTCGCGTACGGTTCGCCGACGCGCGAGGTGGCGAAGCTTCTGCGAAAAGCCGTGGAAGAGCACGGCAAAGTGCTGGAAACACCAGCACCCATCATTCTGTTTTCGGAGTTCGGGGACAATTCGCTGAACTTCGAGGTTCATTTCTGGGTAAAAATGCGTCGATTCATGGACCGCCGCATCATTGAGAGCGATATCCGTTTCCGCGTGGACTCACTCTTTCGCGAAGCGGGCATCACCATTGCGTTCCCGCAGCGCGACATTCACCTGGACACGCTTTCCCCGCTGCAGGTTCAGGTGTTACCCCCGGGCCGCGCTGCAGCAGACGGACACGGCACCGATCATTAAAGCGATTGTCGGCTTTGCGCAACGTAGAGCATTGCAAATCCAACCGTAGCGGCCGTGCCTCCGTGCCGGCCGTTGAGTTCCAGTATGGTGTCTACATCAGGTCGCTACGGTTGAACGGAAACCGCTCTAGCATGCGCTTTCGGTTCCATGCGCGGAACCCTGCTGAAGTACCGGTTGGCTCATGTCGACTGCCGTCGAATCACCATGTCAAAGCTGCGAACCATGTTTTTGTACAATGCGAAGGTAATCGCAAAGTACGCGAGCGCGGAAATGAGCGTGAAGATGACACGCGTGCCGCGCGCTGTTGCCAGTGCCGCTGTCGATGCCGTCGTACCGTTGTAACCCGATTGGCTCGCTTCAATGACGATGCTTGGATCAATCAGCATTTTCGTTGCTGGAAACGGGAAGAACGGCAAAATCACCGAGGAAAACATCAGGCCTGTGTTGATAATGACCGCTGAGCCGCAGAACCACAGCGCGCCCGACACCCCGAGCACGATCGACGTGCTGATCATGACCGCCTGAACGGTCCGCTTCATTGTCAACGAGAATTGCAGGCCGATCATCGCCGCCGTCGAGGCGACCGCAATCATCAACAGCGGGACGAGCAAGATCGCCTCCGGCGAGGTCGACGTCTTGGTGCCGCGCATCAGATCGACGACATAGAACATCGCGAGCGTCGCGGTCGGAATGGCAATCAATGGAACCACATAACGCACCAGACCCTGCAGCATCCCCGCGACGATGTATTTGCTCGTCAGCGGCGTCGTCAACAGGATTTCCATCGTTTGCGACTCGCGCTCGCGCGTCAGTGTTGAAGCCGCGGTATTGGTGACCACCAGAAGAACCACAGCCAGCTCGATCCAGATCAGCGCCGTCAGCCAGTTCGAAACGGTGCTTACATTCAGCGTCGGCCACCAGCTTGCGTTATACGCAATCAGCAGGAACAACCCGATTCCAATTCCGACGATCAGCACCGCCCACCGCACCCACGGCCCGCCGCTCGAAGATCCCCGCGTCGACGCTTCACGCCATGCGATCGGGTTGCGCCAGACGCGGCGCGGCTTCCGTTGGAGCGGCGTTGTATTTTCACTGTCTTCGTGCCGACGACGGAACACGCCCGATACACGGTTGAGCAAGGTGGCTTCGCCTTCCTGCTCGCAGCGGCGGACGAAAATGACACTCAGTGCGACCATCGCAATGGACGTAATCGTCGTGAACAGCATGTACGCGTATTGCGGATACGCGAAAATCCAGGAACGCGGCCAGCCGTAGTTCATGACTTCGCCGACCGTGGGTGCCGGCGTCTGCCCCGTGACGACCATCAGCGCAAGGAAGGGGTGGATCGGTGCCAGCCAGCTCATGCGATACCGCGTGCCCGTTCCGAACGCGGGTTCACCCAGCGGCGCTTCTGCGAGTTGGCCCCACGGCGCGACCCCCATCGCCCCAACCGCGAGCAGATAGATCGCCACCCCGGCAAAGAAGAAGAAAATTGTGCGGCGGGTGCCGATTTTCAGAAAACTGATCATGATGGCGATCGAACCGGTAATCAGCCCCGTGCAGGCGGCAAGTCCGAAACTCTGAAAAACTTCGGCCGTCGTAACGCCCCCGAAAATCATCGTGATGCAGAAAATAGGCAATCCCGAAAGCAGCAATGCCCAGACAAAAAAGATGCGGCTGAAGAGCGACCCCAGCACGATCTGCGCGCTGCTGAGCGGCGTGGTCAACAGAATATTGTACGTGTTGGAATCTTTTTCCTGCGTGATCGCACCGGCGCAGAAAATCGGCGCAATGAAGCTCATGAGCAGCAACTGCGCGACGCTGATGACAAGGAAGACCTGCGTGGATTTCTTCGCGGATTCCGCGAGGGATGTATCGTATCCGCCGATGCCGCCCTGCAGCACGACGACGACAAACAGGACGATCAGATACGCCGCCCGTGCCCACAGGTGCTTGCTCCGCCGACTCCCCTGCGCGACCACGCGCGTCAAAATCGGATTTGCGGGCAGAAGCCGCCAGAGGCCAAGAAAAATATCGCGGAAGATGGTCATGAGTTCATTTATCGCGGGTTCGGGGTTTGGGGTTCGGGGTTCGGGACTTGCTTATCGCGACCCTCTTTCTTGCTCCAACGTCGTTCGTTAGCGGGACAGCCTCCATCGAGCGACTTTTCTAGTCCGTTGAGCATGCGCCGACACGGTTCGAATCGCGCGCGAATTCGTTCGTATGCAGGATGATCCAGATAATGTCTGCGGTGCGCGATATAACGATGGTGAATGGTCTCAAGCGTCTCCGTCCGCGCCCCGTTCACGCCCTCGATCTTGTTTCGAACATGACGATTCGAATGTTTTTCAGCCATGTTCGCAGGAGCGAAATTCAATGAGCGCCGTACGTGGGAGCAGAGTTCGAATCGCTCACCCGCAGGCCACCCCCGTGCCAGCAGACAGTTTTCAACATAAAGCTCGCAACGCAGTTGATAAACCTCCAAATCCTCCGCGCGCACAAACCTCGAATGAGGCGCTTTTTGTCCTTCTGAACCGCAAACTCCAAACCCCGAACCCCCGCTACTCACTGCACGATTCCCTTCGTCAGTCGCATGAACGCCGTCTCGAGGTTGACTTCTTCCTGTTTGATTTCATGAATGCGCAAATTGTTGTCAATCATTGCGCGCGCGATGAAGCTGAAGTCGCTGGTATCGGTTGTCAGGTTGACGACGACGGCCCCATTGCGGATTTCCGCCGACTCCACGCCATTGATTTTCGTGAAGACCTGACGCGCTTTTTCCTGGTCGTCCGGGGTAATCACGTGCAGCACGGTACCGATCCGTGCGCGGCGCACGGCCTCCGTCACCGACCCCTGAAACACCATTTCGCCGCGCTCCAGAATGCCGATGCTCGTGCAAAGGTCGGCAAGCTCCGGAAGAATATGCGAGCTGATGATGATCGTTTTGCCCATGCGATGCAGCTCTTTTAGCAGTTCGCGAATTTCGATCCGCGCCCGCGGATCGAGCCCGCTCGCGGGTTCGTCGAGCAGCAACACCCGGGGATCGTGCAGCAGAACGCGCGCGATGCTCAGCCGCTGCTTCATGCCCCTCGAAAGCGAGTCGACGAGGGCGTCGGTTTTGTAGGTGAGGTCGGTAAGCTCAAGCACGTCCCCGACAATCTGGTCGCGCTTTTTGCCGGTAATGTCATACGCCGCCGCGAAAAACTCCAGATATTCCTGCACCACCATATCTTCGTAGGCACCGAAAAAGTCCGGCACGTATCCGATCAGGGGGCGAATCTTGCGCGATTCGTAGCCGACGACATGTCCGCAGACGCGCGCTTCACCCCACGTCGGCCGCAGCAACGTTGCGAGGATGCGAATCGTCGTCGTCTTTCCCGCCCCGTTCGGACCGATGTAGCCGAAACACTCCCCTTCCTCGATATTGAGCTGGAGATTGTTCAGCGCAACGAGCTTGTCGTACCGCTTCGTTAAATTGATCGTCTGAATGATCAATCGCTTAATCCTTTGAAGAGTTCGCCCTCAGGAGGCGGGGTCCCTGCGTATTGCAACGGCAAGCGAACACGATAAATCGCAAATCCGTTTTTGGCGCGCAAGGGCGCGCCGTTCCGAAGCAGCGGAATGTCTGCCGGCACATCTACGTAAAGAAACAACACGGCCTTACCGCGTTGCAGCCAATGCCCGACGTCCAATGGCGGCAATCCATGGGGGTCGACCATGCGCCCGACCGAATCAAACTTATCACGATCGTCCGCCGAGCGGAAAAGACTCAGTGTCGACGCCAGCAGCAGCGACGTTGCACTTTCCGGCATCGTTGTCGCCGACGTCCCGATCGGCGGATTGAACACGTTGTGCGCCCAGTAATGCTGCAGATCGCGCAGCGTGACCAGATCGGGCCTCAGAATCTTCGATCGAATCGAGAGATCGCGACTTTCCCACTTCACGAGCTCCGATTCGATTTCATTCAGTTGCTTCGTAAATGCGGTGGAGTCGATTTTGTCGCCCCGGCCGATCGCCGGCAATGCAAAACTGACCACATTGAGTGACGCGGGCGCATCGTCATACATCCAGTGATCACCACTGGTGGGCCGATCCAGCATGCCGAGCGGGCCGGCTTGAGAGCGGGGATCGACGTACAGGATGTACCCGCCGCGAATCGCATAGGGCAGGTCGTTGCGAAGCCAGGATGCCGCCGTGAGCTGCCCAGTCCCGCGGTCGGCAATAAGCTGTCCCGTGATCGTCCCTTCCAGATTCCCGCTCCAGTGCCCTTCGAACTGTTTCAGCGTCGCGCGAATGCTGACGTTTTCCAGCGTCCCCTCGATCGGGTCGGACTGGTAGCGACTCGACGTCGCATAGGTACTGGGCGGCGTCCCCGCCATCGACAACGGGCGCACATAAGAATCGCGCCCTCCCAGTGAGAACGAAAACGACTGCCGCAGGGCGCTTCCGTAACCAAACCAGCCCCACGCAGTGGCCGGCGCGCCATCCAGATCCACCGGCAGATCGACGACATACGCTGCATGGACGCCGGTGCGGAACTGCGCCGTTGCCCCGACGGCGAAAAGACCGAGCATACTGGCGACTGCCGCGATACCCGCGAAAATCGTCCAGCTCATCCCGGTTTTCTTTAGCCTGTTCAGATAGGTCCAACTGCCAAACGTCGCGACAAGACCGTAGATCGCGACAAAAGCAAGCGCAGCGAGAACAAACAACTGACGTTTCCCGGAAAAATTGATCGTCGCAACCGCTCGATCAAACAAGTTGTAGGGCCCTGCGCCGGTCGCGGTGGAGATCATGTTGGAAAAACGATCCACCCCCCGCTTGTTATAAGCATCCGAGCGCTCGGCGAGATCAAAAAGCTCATTGAAGAACGACTCATCCACGCGAAGCGTTGTCATTTCCCGCAAAGACGCCGCCACTGCGATGACACGGCCGGACCCGACCATCTTCATCGAAATCAGATCAATGGGCTTGGCACCGGGAAATACCTGATCACGAAAGGTCACTGTCGCGCCGCGCGTCGCCGTCACGTCCGCGACGGCAATCGGTGTGGCGTATTCCTTAACCACGGGGCTCTGCTCGTTTTCTCCGCGGACATATGCGGCAGAAAAGTTGCGAAGCTGCTTGGCTTCCAGCAACGCGCCATCACCGCCGACTGGAAGAATGTCCGCCAGATCCGAATCCCGAATTCGCGGCCACGCGTCACCAATCCCGACAACGAGCTTTCCGCCGCGCCGTACCCATTCCACAATCGCTTCGAGCTGATTGCTGGTAATCTGCTGCGGATCCGGAAGATCCCAGACGATCGTGTCGATCGACTCCAGGCCGAACCACCGATCCGGCAAATCCTCCGCGGACATGAATGAAATCACATGCGACAACGTGAATTTCTGCGACGAGAATGTGAGGGAGTCGAGTTCTGCCTGCCGATCTTCCAGCATGCGCAGCTTGGAAACCTGTCGCTGGCTGATATCGAGCACAATTGCGGAATCATTCCGCACGACGTCAAACGGCTGGAGATCCTGCTTCGCAATGACGGCACCTTGCGAATCGAGAATATCAACCTGATAACCGCTCGGCGGAAGACGGTGCCGGTCGAATGTTGCATACGCCCAGAAACGCTTCTTGCCCGCTTCTGGGTTCAGCAGGACCGGCGCGCGCATGTATTCAACAAAATCCCCGTCCCGGTCACGCGAGACAATGCGAATGGCTCCCTCGAAAATCCCACTGCCGGGCAACCGCATTTCGACAATGATCGGAACCCACTGGCCATCACGCGTAATCAGGCCGCTCATTGTGGAGGACGGGAAACCGACACGCTTCACCTCGGTCTCGATGACCTGCCCGAATGCGTGGGGCGCGATCGCAAGAATGATGTAGGCAATCAGCGCTCGCATGCGCATCCGTCCAAATTCGTTGAAAGTCGCGAAACCGGACCGCTGTCCGGGTCATCTTACGAAAACAAACGCATGAGGCCGCAAGCGCACTGGGGGGAACCATCTTGACGGCACAGTACGCCTCCGTACGATTCGTACGGATCGTTGTTCAGCAAAGCCGACCGAAATCATGCTTCCATAGCCTATATGCAAGCATACCTTTGCGGTTGCCGAGATTTATACCAAATCGGCGCGCTTCCCGCGATTAGAACAACTGACAATCATTTGAACGGGTCCCCAAACGCGGAGAAAATGCCCCGTCCGAGACCGATTTCCGCGGCGAACGCGATTGCCCATGCGACCCTGAGAGCAGTGCTAGCCATGACGAACGTTCGAACCGAACGCCCCACACTCGACCTCCTCCGGCTCGCGGCGCCGATGATCGGCCTGACCGCGTCGCGCATGCTGATGACGTTCGTCGACTTTCTCATGGTCTCGCGGCTCGGCACCGAAGCCCAGGCCGCGATTTCCCCCGCCACGATTTTCGTTTTCGCGATCGGGTGTCTCGGCATGGGTGCGGCGCAAAGCGTCCAGACGTTTGTTTCGCAATGCGACGGGCGCAACGAGCCGCGCCGCGCCGGCGGGTACGTCTGGCAGGCGATGTATCTCGCGCTGTTTTTCGCACTCGCAACGGTGCCGGTGACTCTCGCCATCGAGTTTTGGTATAGCCCGCTGATGCGACTCGTGGGCTGCGCCGAGTCGGTCATCGCATTGCAGGTCGACTACATCGAAGTCGGTGTCTGGTCGGTCGGCCCCAGCATCGCGTGCGCCGGGCTGCTCGGTTTTCTCAACGGCATCCAGCGCCCCGGACTCGGCCTGATCGCGATGGTTGTCTCCATTCTTGTCAACATCGCCGGCAATGCAGTGCTGATCAACGGGCTTTTCGGCTTTCCGGAACTCGGTGTCGCGGGTGCGGCCTATGCGACGGTATTTGCGTGGATCGTACGCGGTTTGATCATGTTCGCAGCGTTTATGCACCCGCAGTTCAACGAACGCTACGCCGCACGGCACTCCCTTCGTTTCGATGTCAGCAAGTTCATGGGAATCGTCCGCGTCGGTGGACCCATCGCCGTCCAATGGCTTGTCGATATCAGCGCCATGTGGGCGTTCCTCACGCTGATCATCCCCACGTTCGGCGCGGCGCAGATGGCGGCGAGCAATATCGTGCTCCAGCTTATGCACGGTGCGTTCATGCCGGCCATCGGCATCGGCATCGCGCTATGCACGCAGGTCGGCTTTTCGATCGGTCGCGGCCAACCCGAGCAGGCCTACGCCCGCACACGCATTGCGATGCGTGTCGCAGCCATCTACATGGGTATGGCAGGCCTGATCATGTTTGTCTTTCGCCGCCCGCTCGTTGCACTGCTGGATTTCGAGAATGATTCGGACGTCGTGCAAGCCGGTTCGATCGCGATGATCTGGGCCGCGGCGCTGCAGGTGTTCGATGCGATGGCAATCATTTATATCAATGCACTGCGCGGCGCCGGAGACACGCGCAATCCGGCAATCGTCAATGCCGCCTCGACGTGGATCGTATTCATCGGCACCGGTGCGCTCATTTCGCGGCTGCGGCCGGAGTGGGGCCTGCATGGCCCGTGGATGATGTTCCTCCTCCACGTCACCGTGATCGGGCTGTACCTGCGACACCGCTTCCGCGTTGGCAAATGGAAGGAAATTCGGCTGCTGGGAAATGATCCGGTACCAGTCGACTCGCTACAGGAATCCCACCCGGCGGGCATGAAAGCCCCGTCGCCGACGGAAGTCGCGCCATAAAAGCGAAAATGTGGGTGTGGGGTGTGGGGGTTCGGGTCTGCAAATTCGGGCTATCTACCAGCGAGCCTCCGTCAAGCGGTGGGCGGGAAAGCCAAAGACTTGCTAAGAAACTTCGCCGGGCGGCTGAATCAGAATCCCCAGTTCGTACGTATCCGCCATCACCTGACGGCTGTGCACAACGATGCCTTCCAGGCTCATTTCTTTGCCGCCGGCGCTGGGTACCACTGCTTTGACGAGTTGGCCCTTCGGAATTGCCCGCGCGACTTGTACGGAGATGCCGGACTTTGAGATATTAGTCGTCTGTGCCGGGTACGACAGCGCGTCGCGATTCTTCGTTTCCGGAACGACCAGAAAACACTGCACCCGATGCGGGGCGCGCGTTTCGCGACGAAATTGGGAGCTGGCGGGTACATGAACGCCGGCAGTGTGCGTCAAAACCGATTCATTCATCGTCGATGCG
>JBFWWY010000018.1:0-13448 GCA_050245935.1 Phycisphaerae bacterium
CGATTGCGTTGAACACCACTTGGGGTAGTTCGTCATCCGCGACAATTTCGACAACGAGGACGGATTCGCGGATCGGCGGCACCCTTTTCCATGCATTGAGGAAACGAACTTCGACGTCCGCAATTTCCGGCGAAAATCCACCAGACTGCGACGCCGTGAACATGAGTTCCGCTTCGAGCATGTCCGCCGGAATGAGCTGGGCCAGTTGCCGCTGGGGGAGTGCGCGGACCGCGGCGCGAATGCGCGACACAGCGATTTCGCGCTGACGTTCGCGCTCCAGTTCCGCAGGCGGCACGGCGAGCTCGGGGGCGACCTTTTCCGGTTCCGGCGCGTGGGCTTCGGCGGGGTCCCGCACGTCGGGATTCAGAATACGCGGCAAAAGTTCGATCTGGCTCTGCGCATCCGCGCGGCTCGACGGATTGCTGTCGACGAGTTTTTCGATGATCCCGCGCAGCGCCTTCCCCAGCGGGGTTGAAACATCCAGCTTGCGCATCAACGTCAGCGGGACCGGATGAAACGGGATCATTTCAGCGGATTCCGCGAGCAGATGTTCTGCCTCGCCTTTATCCAGATATGGGTGACTCGATTCGCAGAGGAGAAACGCAAGAACACCGGACGCATACAGATCGTGTGGCGGTTCGAAGGCGTTCCAGGCGTGCGTTGCCAGTTTTTCGTGCGCCACATAAGGAACGTAGCGGTCGAAGCGATCATGGATGTGACGACCGATCTCTTCCCAGACCGCGGTGGGCTGACCGGGGTCGGCATCGGGTACGCGCACGGCGAGGTCGGTGAGAATGTCCGGTCGAAACGCCCGCGCGTAAGCTTGGGCAATGCCATAATCTGCCAGGAGAAACTCGCCGCTGCCCGCGCGGCGAAGGATCGCTCCCGGAACGATGCTCCCGTGTACGGCGGAACGCGTGTTTTTGGCAAATTCGCTCAACGCCCGCTTGAAAACAAGCAGGAGTGCCGCGATCGATTCTGCGGGAACTGCATGTGCGGCAAGATATGGATCGGCAACGAAGGCCGCTGATGCCGGCTCATGGCGGACGCGAATCCCGGTGGTCAGGTGCTCTGCTGTCGATTCTATGCGGAGAACCGCATCGCATCCTTTTGCGACCTGAGCCTGAAACTCTACTGCAGCCGCAACCAATCCCCGAAACTCGTCTCGCTGTGATGCGGACGAGTCATTCGGGTAATGGTATTCGCGAAACACCGATGCTTCGGACATTTCGTCCGCTTAGGTCAGGTCACGGTGACGAACCGGTCTGATCGAACGACGCAGCATGACGAAGCCGCCCGCGAGCATCAGCATGACCGGCATGCCGCACGGCGCACAACTCGGCATCAGGAAATCTTCCAGCGCGTTCGAGACGCCGTCGTTGTCTTTGTCCGGATCGCAGACATCGCCGATTCCGTCAAGGTCCTGATCCTGCTGATCCGGATTGAACGTTGGCGGCGGTGTCGTCGCATCCGGCAAGAACACGCTGCCGGGGCAGTTGTCGATCTGGAACGTTGACAACGACGTTTCTTCATCCTGCGTGTCGATTTTTCCGTTGCCGCGAATCGGAATCACTGCTGAATCCACGCCACGCGGACTGGTGGAACCGGAAAGCCGCAACTCGTAATTCAATGCGCGGCTGCCGACATTGGTTCGACCGGCATTGGCAGCCTCCGCGGGAACAGCGACCGCGCGGGCACGGGATTCGGGTAAGAACCGTGCGGCGAACGTTGCCGACGCGACTTCGACTGCGCCGATTCGGTAGCGACCAAAGCGTGCGGGGGTGTTTTCGTCGCCGCGTAAGTCTTCAAACGCCGGCGCGAGAATGCGCGTCGCGGGGTCTTCGACCATCGCGACCTGATCGAGCGAGACGCCGTCCGGCAGGAATGACTCCTGCGGCGCACCGCCGATATCGAACCCGTCCACCAGCGTTCCATCGTTGCTGAAATCGATGCCGAAAATGCGTTCCAGCGTTCCTTCATTGAATCGTGCGAAGTCTGGGATCAGATCCGCATTGGCATCGGTGGCTTCGAGGAAACCATCGCCGTCCTGATCGAAGTTCAGGAGCAGGAGCTGCACCTGGGTGACGATCTGATCGTCGGGCGTATCGGCGTTGATCCAACCTGCACTCAGGAGTGCATCGCGCACGCTGGCGGAATCAGGGTCAAAATTGAAGAGTTTGGGGTTCAACTGCGGTGCCGGATCCTGATCGTCACAGCGTCCATCGTTGTCGCTGTCGGCGGCCGTCGGGTCCGTGCGGATTGCAGGTGCTTTGTTGGCAGGCGGGAAAAACGGAAACGCATCGTTGCCGATTCCGCGTGCTTCGTTTGCGGGAAGATCGTCAATGCCGCTTCGTCCCGCGCCAGAAATCAGACCGTTTTCACTCGACGCGCCCAAAGCGAACGTCATGACTTCCTGCAAATCCGTCAGGCCGTCGCCATCGCTGTCAGGATCCTCCGGATTGGTGCGCACCAGGCACTGGAAACGCGTGAGGCCATTGGGAAGCTCGTTGCGCCGAATGACGCTCACAAGATTGTCCGTAAGCAACCGTCCACCGCATTCCGCACCGGCGGCAGCCTGCAACAGATTGACGACTTCCTGCTGCGCCGCATCCAAGGTGAGTTCGCTGTCACAGGAAGACGAAACCGTGAACTCCGTGTCGACTGCAATGCTCTGTTTCAATGAACTCGAAAGCCGAATGTAGCGGGATACGTAGAATCCACGAATTTCCTCTGCATCCGTCAGTCCGTCCCCGTCCGCATCGATCTGCTCGCCACCGGCACCGAGGGTCTGGGCACTGAGCCGGTTGTTTGCTTCGTTGAGCTCGACAATGTCACCGGGGCTGACGGCATTGGTCTGGCCATTGGCGGAATTTTCGATCTGACGGCAGAACTGCTCCGCGCAGTCCGCATCACAGTCCGCGAGGATGACCACCGTGAAGATGTCGCTGTCAAACACCGCACCCGACGGACCCTCGACGATCATCGATTCACATTGCTGAGTGCCGATTGGCTTCCCGGAGGGGTCGATCGTCGCGGTGATTCCCACATCGCAGAACGTGGTGCCGCGATCGGTGCGCGAGCGGCTCGATCCGCAGGCCGTCCCCCCGCTCGTCGCACGGAAATGCGACAGGGGCACGCAGCGAACGTCCCCGAGGCAGTCGCGCCCCTGCGCAACAACGGAGACGGCGAAGGGCTCGTGCAGCGCGTTCAGGTCGATACGGTACGCAAACTCGATGCCGAACAGCGTCTGGCGTCCGCCGTCCACGTTGACATTCTCATTCAACGGATCGAAGAACCGCAGCGTCGGTGCGGTGACACTCGGGTCGTTACAGGCGCGGCGCGTGGCGAGCATGACGATATCGGCCGGGTAGCCGAAATTCACCGCGTCACTGCGATTGTCATTCTCATCGGACTCGTCGACTTCGTTGTCCGCGTCAACAATGGCCACAAATGAAATCGTGTCGGTGGACCGGACGAAATTCTGCGCGCCATTGACATCCGTAAACGGCATCGAAAGCTCATTCCCGAGGAACAATTTGCGGAATTCCGTGCTCGTCGAGTCGGATGCGTCCAGCGTCTGATTGCCGGGCGTCCGCTTCGATTCGGGTACGGCGAGCGTCGCGGAAGAAATCACGCCAATCACATTCCCGTCGCGTCGAATCGACGCTTCGACGCGAACGCCAAACGGCGGCAGCGTCACCGGCGAATCGACCGTGTACTGAACATTTGCCTTGATACGCTGATCGGCGAGCGACGGATCGTCGGGGTTGTCAACATTGCTCGAAACTGCAACCAGTACGCGGCGGATATTGATGGCGAGGCGACGCGCGACTTCGTTATTGTCAGCGTCAGCTTCGCGCACAAGTCGGAGCTCATCACACGGCGGATTCAACACGGCCAAACATGATGCGTTGATCCGTGCAAAAACAGCTTCATTGTTGTTGAGCCCGTCGAGCGGTGCATCCAGTTGAATGCGTACGGTGTGCTGGCCCGGATTTCGCAGCGCGAGGCTGTCTTCGCTGCCATCGAGTGAGATCGGGCGGCAGGCAAGGACCGTCGGCGTACCGATCGGGGTCAGCGGATTGTCGGTCGGATCCACCGTGGCCCGAACGATCTCGATGCCGAAGTTCGGAACGCGCGCCGGCGCACATACCGTGTACGTGAAATCAACCTCGACAATGTCGAGCTGATTTGAAATCGTTACCGGATTCAGCGAATTGGCGATGAGATCGACACGGATCGGCGCGGTTTCGCGTGCGCAGGCGAATCCGCCGCTCGCGGTCGTATCGCCGTCATCTGAAATGATGCATTGCTGATCAATCGCGGAGGCCGGTCCGCAATCAATGACGTCCTCACCGATAAAGGTCACGCGGAAACGGTCGCCGTGCTCGACACCGTCGTCGCAGTCGGTCATGCAGGGCGCCGCGCTCGTGTAGCTGCGGGCGTAGAGATCGGTGAGATTGAAATCCACAGGATCGAACTGCGGAGCGTTGCTGGCGGCGACGGCATTTCCCGTCACGCTGACTTCCGCGAAGCGGCTCGAATCGTTGTTCTGACGGACGTGCGACAGGACTGCGTCGAACGCGCGGGCACCAAAGCCGGTCACCGTGTACTCGGTCAGAAGAGTTTCTTCGCCCATGCACAGCAACGCATTGGCGTTCTGAAGCCGTGCTGAGGCGAAATTGATATCGGATGCTTGCGAGACGCGCGCAATGTTGTCACAACATTCGAGGTCGGCGTCGAGATTCAGCGAACCGCTGCATGTGCTGACCGGCGGCACCATCGGAAGATTTTCGTCGACTTCGCCGAGGTTGCTGCCGGCTTCGATTGCGGTCGGCAGGTCGAGTGTAGCCATGAAGTTTTCTTCGCCGAGCGCCGTCACGATCGTCGACGGGAAGCGTGCAACGAGCGTGTGCGAGCCGGGGTCAAGTGCCTCGGTCGGAACGTCCGGCTCCGACATCAGCGGCGGATCGGTAACGCGAATGGAATCGAGAATCCGCTCCGGTGCCTGAACATTTTCGAGGTTGTTGCATGCTGCGCCGGCAACATCGTCTTCCGCTTCCCGCGCGACACGCGCGATGAAACTGGAAACCGGGCCGGGAGCGCTGATCGCATAATCTACGCTCATCTGTGCTTCGGGGCCGGCGACGCTCAAAAATGAGAGTGCCGAAGACGAAGGGAATGACAGGTTTACAAACGCCTGGGCGATGGCATTGGGCGACTGGTCCGGTACGCCGGTGCCCGTAGCCACAGCGATCACTTCAAATTCGTCGCCGCTGCGAACCGGACGCAAGCCCGGAACACTTCCGTCAAGCACCAACGCACTTTTGAGTTTTGATTTGAAGTTCGTGATGGGGACCGTGGTGCCCGTCTGCGGGACGCGCTGCGCCAGGCTGAGCGACACGCCGCTCGAGCCGGCTGAAATTACTTCCGCATTGACAGTGTCCACGTCGGTACGCTCGACCGAGATGCCGAACGGTTCGACGGGACCGGGCGCACAGAGCGTGTACGTGAACTGCGCGGAGGCATCAACCGTTGCATCGTTCGGAATCGAAAAGGCCGTCACGTCGATGGACACGTTCGCAGTGCGCGGATCACTGACGAGGTCGGCGGCGTTCGACTCATCGATACGATCGGCCGGCGGATCGACCAGCGCAAGGACGTTGTCGCCGTCGCGGAGGAAATTCGCCTGCGGCTGAGCAGCCAGCGTTTCGTCAAAGCCGGTCAGATTCAGTGTATGTGCTCCGGGTGTATTCCCCGTGGTCACCGTATAAGTCACAGGTCCCATCACGACGTTCCCGCGTGCACGTTGGAGGTTCACGACGTCGAAAGGCTGGGTCGCGGACACGTCGACATTTGCGGGTGCCGTCAGCGTGTAATCCACCTGCGCGTTGGCCGGATTGGTCGCGGATACGCCGCCCGTGCCGGGCGCCATGCAGTACGACGAGAACCGGAACTCGCCGACGTCGATCTGCACGTCAGCGTTTTGCGTATTGCTGGTGAAATCAGAACTACCGTCGAAGATTGTGCCGAGATTGTTGAAAACGACCGAATAACCATCGTCGTGACGAACGCCGCCGTTGGTATTAATGACATTTTCAAAGCCGTCGGTGTTGAGCGTGTGTGCGCCAAGCGTGCCGACGTCGCCGCCGCCGGAAACGGTGAACGACATCGAACCTAGCGGATCCGTTGCACCGCGCGTCTGTCGCAACACGACGTTGTTTGCTAATACGGCTTCGGTAAGTTCGGCGTTTCCGTGACCTTCGATGGTGTACGCGACCGAGGCGTTCGCCGGGTTATCGCCGACAGCGTTGGTAAAGCTGGTGTAGGCGATATTTCCCGCCAGAAAACGCACGACTGCGGGAATCTCCGCGCGTAATTCCGAATCGCCGACGTTGATGTTGACGCCGTTGATCTCGACGGCGAGGTCGTCGCCGGTGCGCAAGCGGCGATTTGCCGGCAGCGTCCGGGTATTGAGCTGTGTCGACCAGTTGGGGATGGTCACACTGCGCGCGCCGGGATCGAACGAATTTGCCGCCGGCGTGAACGCGAGGGCACCGCCGAGCGCGTCGTCCGCAGCGCCGCGGGCGCGAAACAGGCTGAGCGTAAAGGGATCGATCGGTCCCAAGGCGATGATTTCATAGCTCAGCGAAGCGTTTGCCGCGCCGGGTGCGCCCACGAGCACCGGGTTCTCGATAATCGGGTCGGCTGCAACGTTATCGCTGTTGAAATTCGCAGCACCGCCACCAGCGGAGGGCACGCCGATGCGGATTCGCAGATCGTCGCCGTTCGCAACAACGTTCCCGGGATTCGCACCGTTAAAGGAAATGATGGCTTCTTCGAACAAATCCAGATCGAGCCCGTTCGCGCCGGTATAGGTGCCCGGGAGCTGAGGGATAGTGTCGTTGGTGATATTGGAAGAAATTGCGTCGACACCGCGAATCAGCGAGACGACCGGCTGCGCCACGCGACCCGGTGCAATGATTTCGAACTCGATCGACGCCTGGGCATTCACGAGTGACGGGATGTATTCGAAGGCCGCGCCCGACGCCGCGACGAAATTGACCTGAACCTGCGCGGCATCATCGGCGTCGTTGTCGGTCGTGTCGCCGACTTCGCCACCGGCAATCAACAAAACCGTCACCGTTTCGCCGACCCGTAATCCCAGCGCTCCGGGTACCAGGGTTCCCAGCGCGTCGTAGATGGTCGCGGCGAGATCAGCCGAGTGCGCACCATTCCCGAGCATTGCACCAGGAATGGGGAACGGTCCGAGGACGTCGTCGGGATCGGACTGATCGCCGTCGTGATTATTGTCCAGGAGGATCGAATAGCTCAGAGACGAGACCGCCCCCCCGCTGATGGAATAATTGATGACGGCAGGCTCACCCGCTTGTGTTCCGAGGGTAAAGTCGTTCAGCACGACATTCTGCGCAGCAACGATTCCCGGCAACAACCACAACGCAAGAAGGGTCGTTGGGGCGCATCGATCCAAACGTCGAACACTCGTCGAATTCATAGAAATGCCTCGGAAAAAGTTCCGCGGATCGCGGGAAACAGCATGCCGTGCGACCCCCGAAATCAGGGGAATTGGGCGCAAACGACATTGCGGTAATCAACTGTAGCGTATGGACATACAGATGCCTTACAGTCTTTGGTTATACCTTTCCCCATATTCAACGTCAACGAAAACCTTATGCTTACGCTTCGAGTCACGTTCGGCCAACGGAACGCGCCGGTAAAATATCCGTTTTCCTGACTGATGTGCGTGAATCCCGGCTGCGATTCACGCACCAAAGGTCAGAAAAATGTGAAAATCGAACCAAGGTGCGGTAATCGTTGTACGGTCCCGCATCACCGTCACCCGCAAAACGGAAGAGGGCTGAGAAGCGGAGAGTCGGTCGACTTTCCGTGGAAGGCGACGTGGTCAGGTTGGGATCTGGGTGGTGCCATCGGCTGCGTGCATTTCCCGCGCCTGGGAAGGCGAAGGAACAGACGTGAGACCATCAACCTGACGCCGTGAGGCGCTCAGTCCGGCTGCGTGAGTGCTGGTAAAATCGATGTGCCTGAGCCGGAACGTAGGGGCAAGATGCCCGTATTACCCGCGAACCCAGACAATTTGTGCTGCGAAAGGTCGGCAGGGTTTACATTGAACAAATTCAACCTTGGGCGTTATACTGCATGGTCCTAACCGGGTCCCTGTTTCGTCCCACGTAAAAATGCCGGAAATCATGTCGAGCGAAAACAAGAACGGACAGGACAAAGCGCGCGGAACAACAGAAATCGCCGCTGCGCTGGCCGGCACACTGGCCGCCCTCAGCCCGGCTGACCGCTGGACGACGCTGGCACGCCTGGCGGACCAACTCGCGGCCGGAGCCGCCGCGCCGCAAAAGGAAAGCGATCAGGAAGCGGCGTTGCGCACCCGCCTGCGCGAGGCAGAGGAGCGTCTCGCGACACAGCACGATGAACTCGCATCGCTCCGCTCAGACCTCTCGCACGCTCAAAAAGAACTCGCGATCAGCAAAGACCGCGTCGCGGAGCTCGACGAGTTGCGGAAGCGCAACGCCGAAAAACTCGTGCAGGCCGGCGAAACGCTGCGGGCACGCGAAGCGACCATCGTCGCGCATGAAGACGCATTGGAAAAACTCCAGTTTACCATCGACGATCTGCGCACCGCTGCGCCTGCCGCCGCAAACAGCGATCTCGAACCCGTCGTGGAGAAACTGCGCAGCGAGCACAGTGCGCTGCAGCGCGAATACGGCGACTTCAAAAATCACCACGAAGAGATTGTCGCGCGGATGCGCGAAGAATTGAACGACGCGCGCAGCAATCCCACCGCGAAAACTGCAGCGGGAGCGGTCACAAGCACCGACTTCTCCGAAGTCCTTAAGCACTTCAAGGACTCACCGCTGGGAATCGTCCTGCCCGGCGAAGAGGCGGATGCCGGAACGGTACTGAGCGCTTTGATCGTTCTGGAAATGCTCGTGGAGACGACCGAGTCGGTCGACCACAGCATGCGCGCAATCATGGAACATTACGCGCCGAATGATGAATCGTTGAAATCGCCGTGGCAGACGTACGGTCGCCAGACGATTCGCGAGGGTGTTCGCGCGACGTTCGGCGCACGCGGCGCGCATCCGAAACTGCTCAAATTGCGTCTGCGAAAGCTGAATGAATGGCTCAATGCGCTGATCTTCGGCAGCGATATGTGCTATTCGCCGGAAGAATTGTCCCGCTCGTTGCGGTTGCATCTGACCGGACCGGGACGAAACTGGAACGATCGCACACGCATTCGTGAATATGTGGACGTAGACGGACCACTGCATTTCGCTGAAGAAATGCGGCGTCTGCGGGCCAAGAAGATCTTGCTTGTCATGACGGAAGGAGCCCAAAAAGCATGAATCGTCGCAATTTCTCTCTCGCGCTGCTCGCGCTCCCGCTCGCTGCGGTTTCGCTGGGTTGTCGATCCGTACCCACGGGCGTTCAATTCACGCTGGCCGAGTCGATCAATACGCCGGCCGGATCGCAGAACAAGAATTACGGTTCAAACCCGTTGGACGTTTCGGTGGTCGCGATCACCAAGGCGGATCGTACCAATCCGAAGCTCGACTCCGCGTTCAGTGTCACCAATCCCACAATCAACAGTCAGCAATGGTTTACACCGTCGACGCAGTCGCTTTACGGTGTCGATCCGACGCACATCTGGTGGTTTACCGACAATGCGACGCTGTACGCCAACGGCAATCGCGCCGGGGACTATTTTGCCAGCCCGGGGGAATCGGGCAACAAGTCGCGCACGCTGCCGCTCAGCCTGCCCCCGAATACCGACGCAGTCTTCATTCTCGCGAATTACGACGAGAAAAGCAGCGGCGGTCGCCCCTTGGTTGTTCCCATCACGAACAAGACACCGGAAACCATCAAAGTGTACGTCGGGGAACGCGCACTGGAGTTGCAATAGACTGAATCGCTGCACGCTTACTGGTAGATTCGCGCCGCGCTCCTTTTTTCCGGAAACGATTGGTTACTTATGAGCAGCTGGAACGAAGTTCATTGGCACGAAGGCATGTTTCTTCGTCCCCACCATCTGCAGCAAGGCCACCGCTGGCTGAAGCACACGCTGCAGCAGGACGTGCAGATCGCATGCCCGTATTCGTGGGGGATTGCCGAACTCCGTTATTTCGACGATGCCCTCAAGAACAACGTGCTCCAGTTGCAGGAATGCACGATGCGGATGAAGGACGGCACCTGGGTCCGCATCCCCGACAATGCCAGCGTCGATCCGCTCAATTTTGAAGCGGCACTCAAGGAAACCGGAGAAGTGGAACTGCTCTTCGGCATTCCGCGCATTGACGCCGTGCAGGCCAACAGCATCGACATTCACGCACCCAATCGCGTCAACGGCCTCCCGCGTTACGAGCCAAAGATTGTGCAACAGCGCGACGAAAACACCGGCGAAAATGCGCAACAGGTTTATGTTCGCAAGATTCGCGGCCGATTGTTCACATCCGCCCGCGACGCAACCGGATATACCACGATTCGGCTCGGCGTCGTGCAGCGCTCCGACAAGGTCGGCGCCGCGCCAGAGTTTAAGCCGTTGCAGGTCGGCCCCTGCCTGCGCATTCAGGCTTCGCGGCCGCTCAATGCGCAAATCAAGCTTGTCATCGATCATCTCGATCGCAAAGACGCCGAGCTTGCCGCCGAAGCACTCGAACTGAAAATGAGGTTCGGCGACGGCGTCTCGGCGAACACGGAGCACCTGCTGAAACTCCATGTTCTGAACGGCGTGGTGACGCGTTTGCGGGCACTGACCAGCGGCGACTCCCTCCACCCCTTTGATGCGTATCACGCGCTCGCGCACGCGATGGGGGAACTGTCGATTTTCGACGAGACCCGGCTGAAAGCCGATAGCGTTCCGACGTACGATCACGACAGCCCGAATCACGCAATCGAACCGATCTGCCGTCGCATCATCGCGTTGCTGGACACGCTGGCGCCGCGCGACTTCGCCCGCGTGGACTTTACCCGCAGTGTCGACGAAACCGGCCTGGAGGGCCTGGCGGTCGATCTGCAGCCGCTGTGGATCACTGCGCAGTATGATATGTATGTTGCGTTCGAAACCCGGGAGTTTGATACGCAAGCGCTCTATGAGCATATTTACGGCTCTGAAGGCTTTGACATGAAGCTCGCGTCGCCGAAGCGCTCATCGCGCGTCCGCCGCCAGGCCGTCAAAGGCCTGCGATTGCGGACGAAGGCGGTCCCCGCGGGCACGCTGCCGCGCCGCGATGACCTGCACTATTTCCAGATCGACCGCAGCGTCGATGGGCAGGGTTCGCGCTACTGGGTGGAGTGCGAAAATGAACGCGGGATTCGCATGAGCTTGCGGGAAGATCAGGTTGAAGCGATGCTGAAACTCCGACCGGCCCTTTACGTTATCCTTCGAAACAATTGAGCCCATTCATGAGCGAGCAGAATCCCCGACGCGAACTCCTGTTGACCCAGGCCTGCTGGCCCGCATTTGATTTTGTGATCAACTTCACGCGGCAGATCTACCACGAAACGCCTCCAACGGATTATGACGAACTGCTTCGCGACGCGCTGAGCGCCGTTCGCAACGGCAATCAGATCGCGCGGCAGGATCCGAATGTGGAGCGCGCGTGGGACGAAAAAACCCGCGCGATGATTATTTATTTCATCGACAATAAGCTCGCCACCACCGATTGGCCCGGCGCCGAGTTCTGGGTCAATAATATGCTCGAAACGCACATGGACGGACTCGACGAAGTGGAGCCGCTGGGTGGCGAGAACTTCTTTCGGGACTGCGACGAACTGCTGAAGGAGTACCAGCAGGCCAAACGCATGGATCGTGTTGATCGCGACCTGATTGCCGAGCAACTCTCGCTCTATTTCACGTGCATTCAGCTCGGCTTCAAAGGCGAACTGGACGACCAGCCGACGCAACTCAAAGAGTACGCGCAGCGCATTTTTGATGTTCTCCCCCATGCGCGCGAAGATCGCAAACATCAGCTTTTCCCGCAGGCCTATGAACACACCATCGAGCGCGACGCGATCTACCGGCTCGGCTTGCCGACCATGCTTGTGGCGACGGTCTTTCTGGGCCTTCTGATCGCGGTCGGCGTGACTTATAACATTCTCTGGCGGCAGATGACCCGCGAAATCCGGCAATCGGCGGAGCACTTTCGCGCCTTGCCAAGCAAAGCGGGCAGCGCGACCTCCGCGCCGGCGGACGCACAAGCCGCGATTTTTCAGCCGTCGACGTTGCGGAAGCAGGATCCTCTTCTATGAGCCGTATGAGTAAACTCGCTTTCATTCCGCGCATTCTCGACTACATGCACATGATGCCGTCGTCGATCCGCTGGCTCATCGGCGGCTTGTGCGTCGGTTCGGTATCGATTGTCGGCTGGGCGCTGTACAGCCTGTTTCGTGGCGGTCGCGGCATCAACTGGAAACTCGCAGGTGCCATTGTTGGTGTCGTTCTCGCGGTTGCCCTGGTCGTCGGTCTGATCTGGTGGATTTACAAGTCCATTCATCGCCGGCGCGAACGAAGACTCGAAGAAGCGCTCCAGGGCGGGAAGTTTGCCGGCCCGGTTTCGATGGACGTGCGCGAAACGGTCAAGGCCAACAACGAAACCTTTTTCAAGCATGTGCGCGAGCTGAAAACCAAGTATCGCACCAATATCTATGATTTGCCGTGGTACGTCGTGCTCGGCGACTCCGGCTGCGGCAAGACCCGGCTGATCAACGAGTCCGGGCTGGAGTTTGGCGAACGTCGCCCCGAAGGTCACCGGCTCGGCACCCTGCACTACAACTGGTGGTTCGCCGAAGACGCGATTTTTATCGATATGGCGGGTCGATTGTGCAATCCTCAGGAAGACGCAGACCACAAGGAATGGCGCGGCTTCATGGAGACGATGGCGCGCGGGCGTCCGGCCTGTCCGATCAACGGCGCGATCGTTTGTGTGTCCGCGGATCATCTGCTTGAAGCACCGGAAGATGAAATCGCCGAAGGTGCCGAAAATCTGCTGAAGCGACTCCGCGAACTGCAGCATATTCTCGGGGTCACGTTCCCGACGTACTTCATTGTCACCAAGTGCGACAAGATTCTCGGCTTTATCGACTTCTTCCGTCGCAGCGGCGGAAACCTGCTGCTGCGACAGCAGATGTTCGGCTGGTCGCGCGAGGGTGCCTTCGAAGAGGCATATAACCCGGAAACGTTTGACGAAACGTTTGACCGCGTTTACGCCGATCTGTGCAAGTTGCGTATACAGCGACTGAATGAGGACAACGACGAGCAAGCCATCGGCAATGCGTACGGTCTGCCCGAAGAGTTTCGCAATCTGCTGCCGCCGTTGCAGGTGTATATCAGCAAGCTCTTTCCTTATCTGAAGAATCCGCGCGGCGTCAAAAATCTGATCTTCCGCGGCGTCTACTTC
>JBFWWY010000019.1:0-13408 GCA_050245935.1 Phycisphaerae bacterium
ATTGCAATCATGACGCCCAAAAAACTTGCATGTTGCGAGCCGCCGATCGCACCGAATACGACAATATTCGCGACTACCGCAAATTATCCTGCGCCCGCACGAACGGCCAGTCCGCCGCCCGGTCGCCGTGGCCCGAGTATGGCGGGTTCCACAGCAGATTTTCCGGATCGTCCGCCCAGATCCGCGCCCCGTGCGTCGGCCACAGATCGAACCGCCACGTCGGTCCCCGCGAAATCAGATCCCAGTTTTCGCCGACGCCCATCCGCTCACGGGCAGCGGTTTCTTCAACCGTCTGATGTCCGTCCGCGCCCGTAAACCGCGCCGATCCGTCGCAAAACGCGAGATTGTCCGCCATCCACTTCCCGTGCCAGCCGGTCGCGATCACTGGATCGGGATTTGCCACGCCGTTGTCGAGACCGATCATGTTGAAGAACGTCGGCTCGCCGAACGCCGGCGTCCGCGCCGGGTCGACGATGCTCGACAGTTTGTGTCCCCACGGACCGACGGCAAACGCGCCATCGTACGGTCCGCCGGGCAGTGGAAAGATGCCGAACAGACTCGCGCGATAGCTGTTGCCGATCGTGTCGTAACACGAACGCCGCGCGTTTTCGATCGGCGAATCGTCGATATCCTCCGCATGCGGATATCCGCGGTCCGAAGGACACTCGTAGAGCTTCATGTCATACTCGTCACTCTGCATCACGTCGCCGTAGACGTAAAGATTGAGCGGGCGCGTGCGCGCCGCCCATTCCTCGTGCGTGTCGAGCATCCGCGGTCCGTTATCCGTAAGAAAAGGCTCCTGCGCCGAGCGCCCACCGTAACTGAACCACATCGCGCAGCGCCGCAGCCAGTAATCGTCGGCGGGCATCGGCGTCACCATCATTTTTTGAATCGGGATGATGAGTTCCTTCTGATCTTCAGTGCTGTACGCGATCGCCGCCTGCCCGATCGAGCGCAGATTGCTCAAACACACGGCACGCTTTCCCTGCTCGCGCGCATTGCTCAGCGACGGCAGCAGCATCGATATCAACACGGCGATGATGCCAATGACAGTTAATAACTCGATGAGTGTGAACGCCCGGCGTGTCAACGTCGTCACTTCTCTTCCTCCCGTCGCGTGGACTGCTTTGATTCGAGCACAACCGACCAGCCGCCCGGCGGAATTGATTGGGATCCATAGCGGAATATGGCACACGCGCTTTCGCCGCAGCTTTCGCACTGCGCGACGCCATTCTGGCGCGGCGGCATCGACGCAAACCCGACCCGCGCGTCGCATTTCACGCAGACGCCGAGAAAAGCCGGTGGCTGACCTTGCGCTGCGACAATTGCCAACGGCTTCGACGATCTCTGCCCGTTTAAGCAGACGAAGAGCAGCAGGAGGAGTGCCGAAAAAAATGCCGTGGAGACGATAAGCGCGCGTTTGCGATGCGCGGGAACATCCTCGACGGCTGCCAAAACCGCCGCGATGATGCGAAGTGGACGATCTTTCCAATCCATCGAATTCGCCTTCCCGTGTGCGGTTCGAGGATTGCTCGCTTGATGCAATGATACCGACCTGGACAAGCATACCGGCTGTCCGCGCTCGGATCGTATTTTTCCCTCCCGATTCCGTTCAATGGTTCCGACAAAAAAAGCCGGCCGATTCATTTCGAGCGGCACCCCATATTGCTGCTTCAAACCCCCGGCAAGGCTAGCGCCGCCGCCACGCAAGTGCCGCTACGCCAAGCAACATCAGCGACGCCGGCTCCGGCACAACCGTGATGCTGATCGAATTGTAGTTGTATTCCGCACCTGCATTGCCGAAGCGACCGATCGTCCAACCGAAGACGCTCAGATTTTCGAGCCCATAGGTGCCGACCGCGTCAAGAATGTCGAGGGATGCCAGAGGCGTACCGTCGTTAAACGTGCGGATGAAATCGAGATCGTGATTCGGCGTCAATCCCGGGATGTTGACCGTAATCGGCTGCGGAACGTCGATGTTTCGCGAAATGAAGAACCCGTCCACCGCCGGATCATTGTCCCGAAGAATGAAATAAGGCGTGCCGAACGGCTGCGGATCGGTAATCGGCACGTTCACGCCGCCGACGGTCATTGCCCAGGATGAAAGATCGATGTCATAGCCGCGCGTGGGAAAATTCGGGCTGTTCACAAACGAATCCGAATCAATGCTGAACGACATCGAAACCGGGTCGCCGGCCTGTACGCCGGCCATACCGCCCTGAATGACATTGAATCCAACGTCCCCAAGAACTTCGACGCGCACCTCGACAGCATTCGCCGTACTCGTTAAAGCAACCAGCGCACACAATGGCATGGCAAACAAACCACTTCGCTTCATGTTGAGCCTCCGCAATGATCGTAAGGTGACGTGTTCTCTCCTGCTGCGGATTATCAGACACGCGGAAGTGCAGGTCAACAAAAATCCACGACGGAACCGTCTGGACGGTAAGAACCGATCAGGAACGGGATTGCCGCGCCCTGAAATGACATGTGGCACTGCCGCATTCAGTCGCTCAGGACGGGCTGACTGCTTCCCCAACTCGGTGAACAAGCGTCGTGTCGGTCGTTCCCACGTGATGTGGACGCGTGGAAGTCACGACAACAATCAGATCATTCAGTTTCGCAAGCCCGCGCTCCAGCAAAATCGCGTCCAACCGTGCCGCCATCTCCGCCGGGTTGCTGATCGCGGGCACCTGAATCGGCGTCACACCGAAGTAAAGTGCCATCCGCCGGTGAATCTGGGCATCCGAGGTGAGCCCGATGACCGGCATGCGCAAGCGGTATTGTGCGATGAGCCGCACAGTTGTGCCCGACGCGGACCACACTGCGACGAGCCGCGCCCGGAGATGCTGCGCCATCCGTGCCGCGCCGAGTGCGATGGACGACGTCACCGGATGATCTTCATTCAGCATCACGGGCACCGTCGCCGGAGCCTGCGTGTCGAGATACGCCTCGGTCGAGCGCGCGATCCGCGTCATCATGTTCACCGCATGTGACGGATATTCGCCGGACGCCGACTCCGCCGAAAGCATCACCGCGTCCGTGCCGTCAAAAATCGCGTTCGCGACGTCGCTGACTTCCGCGCGCGTCGGCGACGGATTGCTCACCATCGACTGCAGCATCTGCGTGGCGACGATCACCGGCTTGCCAAACTCGCGGCAGCGCTGCGTGATGCGCTTCTGCATCAGCGGCACTTCCCACAAGTCCATCTCGACACCCAGATCGCCGCGCGCGATCATGATCCCGTCCGCCTGCTTCACAAACGCATCAAGATGCTCGATCGCCTCGGCCTTTTCAATTTTGATGATTACCGGGATCGCATCGCCGAGCGAATCCAGCAGGCTTTTCAGCTCCTGCAGATCCGACGGATGCCGTGCGAACGAGAGCGCCAGATAATCGAGCTGATGTTCGACGGCCCAGGCCGCATCTTCGCGGTCTTTCTCTGTAAGTGCGGAAACCGACAATTGCGAATCCGGCAGATTCACACCTTTGCGGGTACTGATCGGCCCGCCAACCGTGCACGTGCAGACGACTTCGTCCTGACTGCGATCGACAACAAGCAACCGTACCAGGCCGTCGTCGATATACACACGATTGCCGACCCGCACCTCATCGACGAAACGCGGGTACGTGATCGTCAGCGTCTCCGCCGTCGCGTCGGCGTCGCCGCGTACGATGCGGACGCTTTGTCCGGTCCGCAACACCGCACCAGCCGGCACCTTGTTCAGTCGAATCTTTGGGCCGCACAGATCGCCGAGCACCGCAATCGGCCGATCCAGTTCCGATGCCAGCGCGCGAACGATCTTCAGCGTTGCCGCGTGCTGCGCGTGTGTGCCGTGGCTGAAATTCAGCCGACAGACATTGACGCCTGCTTCGAAGAGTTCGCGAATGGACTCCTCTGTATTGGACGCCGGCCCCAGCGTCGCGACGATTTTCGATCGGCATTGCGTGTTGATGAGGGAAGCATCCGTGCTCGTCATGGTCAGATTCCTGGAGGTGATTTTTTGCTGATCCAGTCGGTCGCGCGCTCGAAGAGTCGCGCACCCTGCAGCAATGCGAGTTCCCGAAAGGCCGGCGCGGTCAGTTGCACCCCGATCGGCAGGCCAGCTTCGTCGTAGCCGCCCGGCACCGAGATCGCCGGCAGGCCCGTCAGGTTCGCTGCCACCGTGAATTGATCAGCGAGGTACATCTGCAAAGGATCGTCAGATTTCTCGCCGATCTTAAACGCCGTCGTCGGGCTCACCGGCCCGAGGATCAGATCGACCGACTCGAAAGCGCTCAGATAGTCGTTCTGTAACAAGCGTCGAATCCGCGACGCCTTGTCGTAATAACCGGCGTCATATCCTTCCGAAAGTGCAAACGTGCCGAGCATGATCCGCCGTTTCACTTCCGCACCCAGCGTCTCATCGCGTGAACGACTGTAGAGGTCAACAATGTCGCCGGATTGCGCCGTGCGCTTGCCGTAATGCACGCCGTCGAATCGCGCGAGATTGCTCGCCGCCTCCGCTGTCGCGATCAGGTAATACGCTGCGACGCCGTGTCCCGCGTGCGGCAGATCAATGTCGACGATTGTCGCGCCGAGCTTCTCAAATTCCGCAATCGCCGCTTCAATCGCAGCGATCACCGCCGGCTGTACGCCGCTTGCAAATTGCCCGCGCGCGACGCCGATGCGCAAAGACTTTCCGTGGGCATCGATTTTTTCATCCGTTAATTGCGAGATATAATCCGGCACAGCTTCGCGCGACGATGTTGCGTCGCAGGGATCGTGCCCGGCAATCACCGCCAGCACCCGCGCCGCATCCTCCACCGTCCTCGTGATGGGCCCGATCTGATCCAGACTCGACCCATAGGCAACCAGCCCGTACCGCGACACCCGGCCGTAAGTCGGCTTCAAGCCGATCACCCCGCAAAATCCCGCCGGCTGACGAATCGATCCGCCCGTATCCGAACCGAGCGCGACCGGTACCATGCCCAACGCCACCGCCGCCGCCGACCCCCCGGAAGACCCACCGGGAACGCGTGACGCGTCCCATGGATTGACGGTTTGATGAAACGCGCTGTTTTCGGTGGAACCGCCCATCGCGAATTCGTCGAGGTTGGTTTTCCCCACGACAATCGCACCTGCGGATTGCAGACGTCGTACAGCGGTCGCATCGAAAGGGGACCGAAAGTTTGCGAGCATTCGCGAGCCGCAGGTCGTTTTTCCGCGCGTCGCGCAGATATTGTCTTTGATCGCGACCGCAACCCCGGACAGAGGTTGCTCAGCATCGCGTGCCGCACCAACCGCGGCTGCCGCGTTTGCCGCCTCCGTGTCGACGAATTCGAGAAAAGCGCCCGCTTGCGGATTCAGCGACTCGATCCGGGAAAGCGCTTCGCGAATGCGCTCGGACGCGGTGCGTTTTCCGTTGCGAACGGATTCTGTAATATCGCGAATCGTTTCCAACCAACTGGTCTCTGAATTTCGGCAACCACGAACGCGCGAACCAATCGCCCGTTCAAGTCTTCGCAAATATTTGAAAACGCGATCATAAGCGGATTGTTGGCTTTGGGCACCCGACGGCTTTCCGGAAAGCAGGAACCCTCGCACCGCAATGCAACGGGTGGTCACTGGCACTTCAATCAACCACCGTGTATAACACGAATCCGACGGCGAAAGTTGCACAACACGTCCGTTGGCGGTATTCATGCGCCTGTGCCCGAAACCGGTCTGTTCCGGCACCAGTCGCAATCGCCGCGATTGTTAATTTCGCGCTGTTTTTCTCGTAGAAACCGGGAGCGGATGCCTCCGATTGTTGCCATCGCTTTGCTGTTCGTCGGGGCACTCGGCCTCTATTTGCTCATGCCCGGCGCGCGGCTGTCGATCCGTGTCGTTGGCGGTGCCGTTGTCCTGGCCGCAATCGCCGGGCTCCTCGCATTCTCGCGCATGTGGATTCCCGACCTCGGGTATCTCATTCCCTTCGCCACACTCGCATTCGTCGGCCTCGTCGGCGGCATCGCGATGATCACCGTCAAGCAACCCGTCTACAGTGCGCTGTTTTTCGTGCTCGTGGTCATCTGCGTGACTGGGCTGCTCGTTCTCTCCGATGCCCAGTTCCTCGCGATGGGCCTGCTCGCAATTTACGCCGGCGCGATTCTCGTGACCTACGTTTTCGTCATCATGCTCGCGCAGCAGGGCGGGACAGCCGCTTATGACCACACGGCCCGCACGCCGCTCGCCGGCGTCATTGCCGGGTTTCTGTTGCTTGGTGCGCTGACGTCAGCAATTCTGAGCGGGCCGGTGCCGGATTCCGCGATTCCCGAATTGCCGGTCGAGGCGCGCGGCACCGTCCAGAACATGGGCATCGAGCTGCTTACGACCTATGTCGTCGGCATTCAGCTTTCCGGCATTCTGCTGCTTTCGGCGATGGTCGGCGCAATAGCGATCGCCCGTCGCAAAGCGGCGTCAAACAGCGACGGACTGATCCTGGAGGCAAGCGACTGATGTTGATTGCCTACCTGATCGTCGGAGCGGTGCTGTTTGCGCTGGGTCTGATCGGCTTTGTCACCCGCCGCAATCTCATCATCATGTTCCTCTGCACGGAAATGATGTTCCAGGGAATTATCGTCAATCTGGTCGCGTTCGGGCGCTTTCCGCTGGTCGGCGCGCCCGATTTACACGGTCAGGTTTTCGCGCTCTTTCTGCTCGTGGTCGCTGCTTCCGAAGCCGCGCTCGGCCTTGCATTGGTCGTGCTGCTCTATCGCAACAGCGGCACCCTTGACGCCAATTTCTGGAAACAACTGAGGGATCATTAGCCGGTGATGCTCGCCGAAATCGAATTACATTCTCGCGAGTTTTCCTCGCTGCTGGCGACGTTGCCGCTCTGGCCGCTGCTCGGGTCGATCCTGATCGGCTTGATGCTCGCAACCCGGAAATTCCGCGAATTCGCGTCCCATGTGATCATTGCCGGCGTTGCGATTTCCGCATTGATGGGAATTTCCACCTTCTGGCAGATGCGCGGCCACGCCGGTGAAGAATCGCACGCGTTACTCCAGCGCGCCCCATCAGGAGCCGCCGTGGGGGCCGCCGCGTCCACGCCGGAGTTTCGGCTTGCGAGCTTCGTGCAGGATCACACCGAGGAACACGACCCCGTTCCGATTGCGCACGACGAAGACCTCCCGGAACATGATGGCGCAGCCTCTCGCGACCACGCGGCAGGACACGACGACCATCACGCCGCGGGTGTGCACAGTTCGCAGAAAATCCACTTCGCTGAGAAGACGATTTTTCATTGGATCAGCCTCGGCACGACGTCCACCGGCGTGACGAAGTGGATCGACGTCAACTACTACGTCGATTCGCTCACCGGCATCATGCTCGTCGTCGTTACTTTCGTCGCATTAATGGTCGTGATCTACGCGAGCGGCTACATGCGCGATCACCACGGGCACAAAGAAGTCGGCTACGAGCGGTTTTTCGCGTGGCTTGGCCTCTTCGTGTTCTCGATGCTCATGCTCGTTCTCGCGGGAAATTTCGTCCTGCTCTATCTCGGCTGGGAAGCGGTCGGACTCTGCAGTTACCTGCTCATCGGCTTTTACTACCAGAAGCCCGAAGCGGCTGCCGCCGCCAAAAAAGCGTTCCTGGTCAACCGCATTGGTGACTTTGGATTTGCACTCGGCATTTTCGCGTTGTGGCATGCCCTGAGCCCCTTGGTCGCGCCCGGCGAAAATCCGCTCGATTACACCACACTTTTTGCACACGTGCACGAGCTCGACAGCCAGACCGTCCTCGGCATTCATGCCCCGACGCTCATTTGCCTGCTGCTACTTTGCGGCGCGCTCGGCAAAAGCGCGCAGTTCCCGCTGTACGTCTGGTTGCCCGATGCGATGGAAGGCCCGTCGCCGGTGTCCGCGTTGATTCACGCCGCCACAATGGTGACGGCCGGGGTATACATGGTCGCCCGGCTCGGGCCGCTGTTCGCGCTGTCGCCGTTCACGCTGGATGTCATCCTGGTAATCGGTCTCATCGGCGCGGTCCTCGCCGCAACGATGGCGATGGCCCAATACGACATGAAGCGGATTCTCGCGTATTCCACGATGAGCCAGCTCGCGTTCATGTTCTGTGCCCTCGGCGCCGGCGTGCCGCAAGCCGCGATTTTCCATCTGTTCACCCACGCATTCTTTAAGGCATTGCTGTTCCTCACCGCGGGCAGTGTTATGCACTCGATGGGCAACATCATCGATCTGCGCTATTTCAGCGGCCTGAAGAAGGTCATGCCGCAAACATACTGGCTGATGCTGATCGGCTGTCTTGCGCTCGCCGGCGCGCCGCTGCTGGCCGGTTTCTGGAGCAAGGACGAGATCGTTCACGGCGTGCTGGAGCACAACTTCACCGCTGGTGTGATTCTGCTGATTACTGCGTTTCTTACCGCGTATTACACGTTCCGCATGTTCTTTATGTGTTTCCATGGCGAAACGCGCACGCCCGCGGAAGCCGGCGATCATCCGCACGATTCACCGCCGATCATGAACGGCCCGCTGGTTCCGCTCGCGATCGGCGCGGTCGCCGCCGGCTGGATCGGCATCGGCGGTCACGACAGTTGGCTGCATCATTACTTCGATACCAGCTCGATGTTCGCGACAAATCACGGCAATTCGCTCAGCGTGATGACACTGATGATCGTTTCCGGCGTGATTGCGCTCGCCGGCATTGGTCTCGCATTCCTGCGGTATGGGACCGCACCGCGTCAGGATCCCGATCGGAAAATTCTCGGCGGCATCTGGCAGCTCTGGCACGACAAATATTACGTGGACGAGTTGTACAACGCGGTGTTTGTGGAGCCGCTGCGCGGTCTGGGGCGCGTACTGTTCGGCGTGGACAAAGCCGGCGTGGATGGCGTCGTCAACACCACCGGCCGCTTGCCGGTGTTTCTCGGCGGCAGCATGCGCGGCTTGCAGCGAGGTGCTGTGCAAGGATACGCGCTCGGCATGGTCATCGGCATCGGCGTGTTGTTCATCGTATGGAAGTGGTGGTCGCAGTAAGAAATACAACCAGTTCGGGAGTCCGAGGCGTCCGCCGAGCAAATACAAACACGGAGGCACCGAGGCACCGAGGCACCGAGACACGGAGAAGAATATTTGTAAGGTGGGTAAAGCGCAGCAAAACCCACCAAAAGTACGATCAATAGATTCGTAGGGTGGGCCGTGACCACCCATCGCGTGACAACGTTCGATCGATTCTGTTGGATTATGCCCCGTGCTGGCGCGTGGGGCTTGAATAAGAGATTATGGACGCACTTGGCCTGAATATTCTGATTTTCCTGCCGATTCTCGGTGCGATCGTTGTCTGGCTGTTGCCGAACGAACGCGAGGATCGCGCGGGGTCGATTGCGCTGTGGATCGGCATGATCTGCCTCGCGATCGGTTCGCTGCTGTGGGTACAGGGCTATCGCGCCGGCGATCAGGTGTACGCGGAGTTCGACAAGTCATGGATCGCGGTAGGTGCCACCCAGGAAGCAAGCGACGACGGCGAAACCGCGCGCACGCTCGCAAACGGCTTCGAAATCCGCTACCACACCGCACTCGATCCGATCAGCAGCCCGCTCATGCTGCTTACCGCGATTCTCGTGCCGCTTGCGGTCGCGTGCAGTTTTTCCTCAATCAATAAACGCACCCGCGAATACTACGCGTGGATGCTGTTGCTCACGTCCGCGATGTTTGGCGTTTTTGCCGCGCGCGATGTGCTGCTGTTCTATATTTTCTTCGAGTTCACGCTGATTCCGCTGTATTTTCTAATAGGAATCTGGGGCGGCTCGGATCGGCGCTACGCCGCCAACAAGTTTTTTCTGTACACATTCGCGGGCAGCGTGCTGACGTTCGCGGGTATCTTGTATCTCGCGCTACGGGCTGCGGAAATCGCGGGTTCTGACGTCATCAGTTTCGATCTGTCGCGATTGACTACCACTGCGCTTGGCGCTGGCGGGCTCACCGCGTTCGAACAGTCGATCATTTTCCTCGCACTATTCGCGGGATTCGCGATCAAGGTGCCGTTCTTCCCGTTCCACACGTGGCTGCCGCTCGCGCACACGGAGGCACCTACCGCCGGCTCGGTACTGCTCGCCGGCGTGCTGCTGAAACTCGGCACGTACGGCTTCCTGCGCTACAGTCTGCCGATGGTGCCGGAAGGTGCGATCCACTGGGCATGGCTGATGGGCGTGCTCGCGGTGATCGGTATCATTTATGGTGCACTTGTCTAGTGGGTGCAGCGCGACATGAAGAAACTCGTCGCGTATTCTTCCGTGTCCCACCTCGGCTTCTGCATGCTCGGCATGTTCAGCCTCGTTGGCTACGGCTTATCGGGCAGCGTGCTGTACATGATCAATCACGGCATTAGCACCGGCGCGCTGTTTCTCTGCGTCGGCATGATTTACGAACGCTATCACACGCGCGATTTCGACAAGCTTGGCGGACTCGCAGTCCGCATGCCGATTCTCGCGTTCTTCCTGGTGCTGTTTGTGCTTTCCAGTGCCGGGCTGCCAGGCTTGAACGGTTTTGTGAGCGAATTCACCACGCTGTTCGCGGCGTTTAATTCGCCGCTGACGCTCGGCCCGTGGTACGGCATCCTCGGTGCGAGCGGCATTCTGCTCGGTGCGATTTATCTGCTGTATTTCACCGGCCGAATTCTCTTCGGCCCGCTGAAGGAGCCGGACCATACGCCGGACACGTCCGGCGTGCAGTCGGCGGATCTGAACAGGCGCGAGATTGCGATTCTGACACCGCTTGCCGTCCTTGTTGTCGTCCTGGGTGTCGCGCCGTGGCTGGTGACGAACACGCTCGACCCCGCGTTGGATTCGCGCATTCTCGCGCGACTTGACGCGGCGATTGACGTGCGGAATCAGATTCCGGAGCCTGTCCAGTTTGTTGGCGAAGTCGAAGAAAACAACGCGGAACCCGAGGAAAAGACGGCAATCGCCGAGGACGAAATTCCTGGTTTTGTCTGCGCTTATCCCGGCGCGAATCAAGGGCCGTTGGGTGTGACACTTGCGTCTGAAAGCATCATTGATTTGGATCAAGCGCTGTTGAACGAGTTTCTCAAGGTCAGTCGCGCGCGAGAAAGGTAGCATCGTGGAACAAGCTGTATCGATCACAGCTTTTTATCCGGAATTGATCCTCGCGATCGCGGGCTGCGCAGCGCTACTGCTCGGCCCGGCGCAGCGGGCGACGGTGCGGAATGCCATTCCCGGCGTCGCGCTGGCCGGCGTGATCGCGGCGGTTGCGCTGGTGTTCTTCCGCTATCAGGAAGCTGACCATACCGGTGCCGGGTTCGTGTTCGGCGGTGTCGCGTATTACGTGCGGATCAGCGGTCTGGTGCTGGGTGTGCTGCTAGTGCTTTCCGCGTGGGGCCAGGCGCGCGACGGCGAGCAGGGCGAATTCGTCAGCATGATGGTGTTTTCTTTGCTCGGGCTATTGCTCGTCGCGCCCGCGGATAATCTGATTCTGCTGTTCCTGGCGCTCGAAATCGTCAGCATCCCGACGTACATCCTGGTCACGATCAGCCGGTTTAACGTTCGCGCGCTCGAAGCGGGCACGAAGTATTTTTATCTCGGTGCATTGTCCGCCGCGATTATGGCGTACGGCTTCACGTTTTTGTACGGCGCGACGGGCAGCATCACGCTCAGCGGTGCGGTCTACGAAATGCAGAACGCGCTGAGCGGCGCGCGCGGCCCGCTGGCACAGAATCTCGGCTACATCGGCCTGTTCCTGACGATGGCCGGCTTGTTCTTCAAAATCGCCGCCGTCCCGCTGCATTTTTATATTGCCGATGTGTATCAGGGATCGGCGAACGCGGTCGCGGGATTGCTCGGTTTTGTGCCGAAGCTCGCGGGGTTTGTCGCGATTTTCAAAATTCTGTCGCTGACAACGGTTTGGCAGGGCGGCAGTGTGCCGATTTACGCGATTCTGTGGGTCGGCGCGGCGCTGAGCATGACCATCGGCAACGTTCTCGCACTGCGGCAAAGCAACATCAAGCGCATGCTCGCGTATTCGGGAATCGCGCATTCCGGCTACATGCTGGTCGCGGTGATCGCGGGACCGCTGTCGGGCACGTCCGGCACGATGAGCAGCGGCATGGGTGCGGTGCTGTATTACGCGGTCGTATACGGCATCGCGAATCTTGCGGCGTTTCTGATTCTCGGCATTCTGCGCAATCGCGGTCGCGTGTGTGAGAGTGTGCGCGACGTTGCGGGATTGATTCGCAAGGAGCCGGTGTATGCGCTCCTGCTGGCGCTCGCGTTTCTGACGCTAATGGGGCTGCCGCCGACGCCGGGCTTCTGGGGCAAGCTGAGTCTGTTTGGTTCGGCCTTGTCGGCGGCGCAAGCGTCAGAAGGTTTGAGCGGATGGACGTATGCACTGGTGATTATTGCGGTCCTCAATACCGCGATTGGTGCGGCATATTACCTTCGCGTCGTGGCGGCGGTTCTGCTGTACGACGAAGACGAACCCGCCGAAGCGGACGCGACCGCCGAGTGGCCGAGCATGGGTGCGTACATGTGCGGCGTGCTGCTGCTGATTTTCTCGTTCTACCCGAATGCGCTGCTCATGTCCGGCCTTGCGGCCACTCGCAGCGCGATCCAGTCGGAGACGATGCAGGTTTCCGTGTTGGATGAGCGGGGGAGTGATGAGACGGTTGTGGCGGGGGAGGTTGAGGAGATCAACGCTGCTGCTGCTGACGCCGCGCAATTCAACATGCCAACGCAGTCCGGCGATTGAGATGTAGGTTGGGCCGTGCCCACCGCATCACTTGACGAAGTTTCAGGCCGAGTTTCGCCTCTTTTTATTTCGCAGCTCAGAGCTTACGCCACTTCAATTACCTGAGCGATGGCATCCAGTGTGGCGGGTTCATGATTTCCGAATCCAGGGTGACGCTGGCGTTTGACCGCTACGTGAATGAATGGCTTCGCGCTGGCGTCAATTCTTCCTTCGTTAGATGCGGCGAGCACACTCCAAATACGTACTAGCAAGCGTGTCGACGAATCTGCAAGTGTTGGTATCTGCGAAAGCACTGTCATGCTGAGTACAGCAAGACAGTGGCACCCGCAGATTCAATAAATTCAATGTTCAATCTTCGCGGTTCAATCAGATGGTGGGCACGGCCCACCCTACATTTCTCCTCGTGCTATTCCAGCGATTGATAAAATATCGACTATCCTACCGCTTCCTAACGGGCGCGGCTCTGATCGATGCATCAGGCGGCGAGGCTGCGAATGGCTCGGCTGGGGGATATGATTTTCCGCAGCCGAAAACTCAATATCCAAAGGAGAACCTCATGTCGCAATTCAAATACCGTCGTCTCGACAGGTCAGACGCCGCCGTGTTGTTGGTCGATCATCAGTCGGGACTTTGCAATATTGTCGGGGACTTCTCGCCGGATGAT